>CAIXXI010000162.1 GCA_903923345.1 uncultured Burkholderiales bacterium
AGCTGTGACGGGGGTACGACCCGGTTGACCAGGCCCCAGGTCAGCGCCTGATCGGCGCTCGGGAAATTGCCGGTCAGCGAAAGCTCCTTGGCTCGCGAAATGCCGATCAGTCGGGACAGTTTCTGCGA
This sequence comes from uncultured Burkholderiales bacterium, assembly GCA_903923345.1. GTDB lineage: Bacteria > Pseudomonadota > Gammaproteobacteria > Burkholderiales > Burkholderiaceae_E > UBA4615. The sequence continues at coordinate 129 of CAIXXI010000162.1, forward strand.
GAGACCCCAGCCGGGCATCACACCAACCCGTGCGTGGGTATCCGCAAAACGTGCCTCGGACGAAGCCAGCAGGACGTCGCATGCGAGGGCCAGCTCGAAGCCACCGGTGATCGCCACGCCATTGATCGCACCGATGACAGGCCCACTGAAGCGTCCGATTGCCCGGACCGGATCGCCCACCTGGACCGCCTCCTGCATGGACTGCCCGGCCGGATCTCCGCTGAAACCCTTGACTCCGAGCTCTTTGAGGTCGAGTCCGGCAGTGAAGGCACGGCCGGCACCGGTGAGGATCAGCACCCGGACTTCGGGGTCGGCTTCCAGCGCGTCGATTGCATCGGCCAATGCCTGACGCAGCTCGCGAGACAGGGCGTTCATGGCTGTGGGGCGGTTCAGCGTCACCACGGCATAACCTTCGGGTGACTTCTCGATCAGGACGGTGGGTTCGGACATTTCGCTTCCTTTCTGTGACGAACTGAGTGGTCAGATGCCCTGGATCTTCTCATTTTGGTGTCATCGGATCGCCGATTCGGCCGTCTGTGCGGTTGGTCGCGCAACGGCAGAGGCTTGTCTGTCATGATGGTGTCATGAAGCATCGGGGGCAAAAACACAGATGAGCGTTCGCTGGATCGCTGCCTTCATCGTCGTCCTGGTCGGATCTTCGGTTGCCCAGGGGCAGCAGTTGCTGGACATTCCGGGCGACCCTGGACTCGGCGATGCTGTGCGGACGTTTCGTTCGGGTTACGTACAGACTGAACTGATCCGCCTGCGGATGAACAGGCAATTGGGATGTTCACAGCATTGCGTAACGATCCATCGCGCGTTTGATCGAGTCCACCGAGCCGCTCGGCTTCAAGCGCCTGGTATGCGCGGTTTGAAACTGATCGTGACGCGTGACCCGACGGTCGATGCATGGGCATCTGCCACCGGGCATATTTTCATTTCGGAACAGTTCATTTCCCGGCTCAAGCTGACCGAGCCCGAAATCGCATTGGCGCTGGCCCATGAGGCGATGCATGTACTGCTGGCACATGAGGCGTCCAGCATGACCCTGGTCAAGGCCCTGAATCCGGTGCACCGCAAACGGGCGCTTGTCGCGCTCTACGAGGATATGGACACTGACCTGTCGCTGATGATCAGTCTGGCGCCGATCCTCAGGGAACAGGAGCATGAGGCGGACGAATCCGGACTCATGCTCGCTGCCCTGGCGGGCTATGCGCCCGCTTTGCAAATGGGTCTGTTCAGGAAATTGCAGGCCACTGAGATCTCAGGCCTGACCCTGACCCATCCGCATGCGGTCGACCGAATGAAGCGGGTCCAAGGCATCCGCCCGATCGCAACCCGCATTCATGAACAGTACGGCCTGCATTAGTTGCGGGTTGGGCGATCTGCCACTCAGACGACCGGGCAGCTTCCGCCGTCAACGTTGATGGCTGTCCCGGTCACGTAGCTCGACGCTTCCGAGCCCAGGAACAAGGCGGTGTTGCCGAACTCTTCGGCACGTCCGATGCGTCCCATGGGTACTCGCTGACCCATTTGCGACTTGAAGCTTTCGAAATCGCTGCTCGGATCGCTCGACTGATGGCGTCGATGGGTCTGTTCCGATTCGATCAGGCCAACCAGCAAGGCATTGACCAGGATGTTGTGTGGCGCACCTTCGGCTGAAAGGACCTTGGTCAGTGCAAGCCCTGCCGCCCGTGTGACCGAAGTGGGAGCCGTGCCGGCGCTGGGTGCCTTGGCATAGGTATTGAGCACGTTGATCACGCGGCCCCAGCGACGTGCCTTCATGCCCGGCCATGCCAGGCGCGTCATGCGGATGGCGGCAAACAGCTTCAGATCCAGGTCGGCCTGCCAGATGTCATCGCTGATGCCTTCAAACTGAGAGGCCTGCGATTTCCCGGCATTGTTCACCAGCACATCGACCCGACCGAATGCGGCGGTGACTTCGTTGAAGGCCCGCTCGACATCGGTCGCAACAGCCACATCGCAGACCACGGTCAGGATTTTTCCGCTTGCACTGCTGGCCAGATCGGCCCGTGCTGCCTCAAGGGGTTCTGCGCGGCGGGCGACGATGGCCACATCGGCTCCGGCTTGGGCAAAGGCCCGTGCAGTGGCCAGACCAAGGCCCTGGCTGCCACCTGTGATCAGGACGCTACGTCCTTCGGCTGAGAGTTTCATGCGGGTCTCCGTTTGATGATCGGGGCCTGCATTGTCAGCGAAATCCGGAAGGCCTGGACCTATGCATCCCGGTAATTGGCCTGATGGTGCGACCATAATGGCAGCGAACAAGAACCGAGGGTCGGCTGCAGGGAGTGCACGGACCCCACAGGAGACAGATCATGGAACTCAAAGGCAGAAGCGCAATCGTCACCGGATCGTCCTCGGGTGTTGGCGCGGCCACTGCACTGATGCTGGCCCGGCGAGGCGTCTCGGTGCTGGTCAATTGCAGTCGCAGCACCGAGGCGGCTGAACGGGTCGCGGCGCAGTGTCGTGAAGCGGGGTCGGATGCCTTCGTGGTCAGCGCCAATGTCGGCGACGACGCAGATTGCCAGCGACTGGCCCAGGCTGCGCTGGATCGCTTCGGGCGAATCGACATGCTGGTCAACAATGCGGGCACCACAAAATTCGTTGCTGCCCGCAAGCTGGCCGGCCTCTCGGCGCAGGACTTTCACGACATCTACTCGGTCAACACCATCGGCCCATTTCAGATGGTTCGTGCGTGTGAGGAGGCATTGCGTGCATCACGAGGATCGGTCGTCAATGTGTCCTCGATCGCGGGTCAGGAAGGCGCGGGCTCATCGATTGCCTATGCCGCATCCAAAGGCGCGCTCAACACACTGACCATTTCTCTGGCCCGGGTCATGGGCCCTGAAGTGCGGGTGAATGCGGTCCTGCCCGGATTCATCGCGGCAGAGTGGCTGCAGGCCGGGCTGGGTGAGTCGTACGAGAAGGGCGTGGCGGCGTACAAGGACACAGCGGCGCTGGCTGACGTGATGAGCCCTGAAGACATCGCCGATGCCATCGTATGGCTGCTGAGTTCAGACAAGGTCACCGGACAGTTGCTCCGAGTTGATGCGGGACGAGCCGTGGGCCGCCTGCCGGGTCGCCCTGCCTGATCGAGGTCGATCATGCCGCAGACGCTGTTTGACAAGATCTGGCAGTCCCACGTGGTCGTCGATCGTGGCGACGGATACAACCTGCTGTACGTCGACCGCCATCTGATGCACGACGGGTCGGCAGCCGGCTTTGAGCGCCTGCGTGCTCGTGGACTGAGCCTTCGACGCCCCGAGCGGGCCCTGGCGACCCCGGATCACTACACCTCTACCGCCGGGCGAAGCCTTGAGGACATCGAGGACCCGCAGCATCGGCGCAATGTCGAAGCGATCCGTAACAACGCGAATGCAACCGGTGTGCGGGTCTTCTACATTGATGACGAACGTCAGGGCATCGCTCATGTGGTGAGTCCTGAGCAGGGTCTGACCTTGCCGGGCCTGACGCTTGTCTGCGGCGATTCGCACACGGCGACTCATGGCGCGGTGGGTGCGCTGGCCTTCGGTATCGGCTCATCTGAAGTCACGCATGTGATGGCAACGCAATGCCTGTGGCAGCGCAAGCCGAAGGCCATGCGTGTTTCGGTTGATGGTGTGCTCCCCCGGGGTGTGAGCGCCAAGGACGTCATCCTGGCGATCATCGCCCGGATCGGCGCGGCGGGAGGCGTGGGCCAGGTGATCGAGTACGCGGGCAGTGCGATTCGCAGCCTCTCGATCGAAGGCCGACTCACGGTGTGCAACATGTCGATCGAGGCGGGTGCAAGGGCCGGCATGGTCGCGCCCGATGACACCACCTATGCCTACCTGCAGGGTCGACCCATGGCGTCCGCCGGTGCTGAGTGGGACCAGGCGCTGGCCCAGTGGCGGCGTCTACCCAGTGACGAAGGCAGCCGATTCGACCGGGAAGTCACGCTCGATGCATCGCTGATTCAGCCGATGGTGACCTGGGGCACCAGCCCCGAGGACGCGGTCGCTATTGCCGATCGCGTTCCGGACCCATCCACCGCTGCCGATTCAGCCAAGCGTCAGGCCATGGTAAGCAGTCTTGAGTACATGGGCCTTGAGCCCGGTACGCCGATGGAATCGATTGCCGTCGATCGGGTCTTCATCGGTTCCTGCACGAACAGCCGCATCGAGGATTTGCGCGCTGCTGCGGCCATCGTCAAAGGCCGTCAGGCTCGGATTCAGGCCTGGGTCGTGCCGGGATCGGGGTTGGTCAAGCGACAGGCCGAGGCCGAGGGATTGCACAGGATTTTTCTGGAGGCCGGCTTCGCCTGGCGCGAGCCGGGATGTTCCATGTGTGTCGGCATGAATGGCGACACTGGCTTGCCCGGGCAGCGGATCGCCTCCACCTCGAATCGCAATTTTGTCGGCCGCCAGGGGCGGGGCGTCAGAACCCACCTGGTCAGCCCGACCATGGCGGCTGCAGCTGCGGTGACAGGTCGATTCACCGACGTGCGCCGTCTATTGCCTTAGGACCTTGCATGGAACCGTTCACTACGCTCACGGCGGTCGCGGTGCCGCTCGATCAGCCGAATGTCGATACCGATCAGATCATTCCGGCCCGATTCCTCGGGATTCCTCGCGAGCAGCAGGTCAGTGCCCTGTTTCACGACCTGAGGACCGATTCGACGGGGCAGCCGCATGAACGCTTCGTGCTCAACCAGCCAGCGTATGCCGACGCGCGCATTCTGGTGGCCGATCGCAATTTCGGCTGCGGATCCTCTCGCGAAAACGCGGTGAGCGTGCTGGTCGACAACGGATTCCGCGCCTTCATCGCGCCGAGCTTTGGTGACATCTTTTTTAACAACTGTTTCCAGAACGCCGTGCTGCCGATTCGATTGCCCGCTGCGAGAACAGACGCCCTGCGGGCTCTGTTGAGCGCATCGCCTGGGGCCAGGATCAGCATCGATCTGTCTGCGCAAACCGTCACGGGCCCGGACGGTCAGGTCGATGTCTTCGAGATTGATTCATTTCGCAAGGACTGCCTGCTCAAAGGCGTCGATGAAATCAGCCTGACGCTGGGCTACGAACAGGACATCGCCGCATTCGAGGCGCGTCGGGCAGGCGGTCAGAGCTGGATCTGATTCGCGGGTGGGTTCACCGCGTGAGCTTGTGGCTCTCGGGCGCGAAACGCGCAAAGGTCAAGGCCATGATGGTGATCGCCATCGCGCAAAAGACCAGTGCTGAAGGTGCGCCAGCCAGGTCACTGAGCAGACCGAGGCCGATCGGGCCGACCACATAACCCACGTCCGAGAGCGCTCGAAAGCTGCTCATCGCGGCGGCATTCATGCCCAGTGGCGCATTGTCGGCTGCATAGGCTGAGGGCGCTGCGCCGGAGATCGATGACGCGATACCCCAGACGACGCACGCCGCCAGAAAGCTGGCATACGAGAACGCAAACCAGAAGCCGAAAAACGAAAGGCCGGTGAGCAGACCGGCACTCACGATGAGGGGCTTGCGACCGATCCGATCAGCGACCACGCCGGCAGGGTAGATCGCCATCAGTCCGAACACACTGCCAAGCGCGAAGCCGCTGCCAATCTGGCCGGCAGACAGTCCGATGCGAATCGAGGCCACCAGTGGCACGACATTGAACAGGCCGCCGGTGCGAACCAGTGCATTGGTAAAACCGATGAGGCAGACCAGCATGAAGCCGGTATTGCCCATCATCAGCCGGATCTGGTCTGAGAATGCGGGTTTGCTGGTGGGTGCGCCATCGCGCCGGGTCGCGATATCCCGTGTTTCAGGGACTGCAAACCATGCGATGGCGGTGACCACTGCCGATGCGATGGCATTTGCCAGAAAGGGCACCTCCAGGCCATAGCGTTCGGCCAGCAGACCCCCCGGAAACGGCCCGACCCCGACTGCGAACAGAAAGCAGCCCATGTAGATCGACATCATGCGTCCGCGCCGCTCCGGGCGGCTGATGTCGGCCAGCACGACGGCACCGATCGTGATTACGATGCCACCCCCCAAGCCGGCGACGAAGCGTGCCAGCAGGAATTCGATGAAGCCGTCAGCCCAGCCCGACCACACATTGCCCAGCACGCCGATGATCCCGCCCAGTGCCATGGCCGGGCGCCGTCCGTAGTGGTCTGCGAATTTTCCTGATGGCATCGCCGAGACGAACCGTGCGGCGCCATAGACCGCGATTGTTGCGCCGATGGCCGAGACCGACACATCGAAGGTGCGGGCATAGAGCGGCAGCACCGGGATGACGGCGCCAAAACCGATCTGATTGAAAAAGATGATCGCGCACATCCAGAGCAGGACATTGCGCTCTGAAAGGCGCGGGTCATGACCCGCAGCCGACCGGGTCAATCGCCACCTCTGAGGCTGCCGCCTCCATCAACCGGCAAGGACACGCCCGTGATGAACTTCGCCTCCTCGCTGGCCAGAAACAGGCAGGCGTAGGCAGTGTCCCAGCCGGTGCCCATCCGGCGGCGCAGTGGCACCTTGGCATCTCGCATCGCGGCAATTTCACTGCGCGGTCGATTCCATTCGCGCGCCCGGGTATCAACCGCCATCGGGGTGTCCATCAGCCCCGGCAGGATCACATTGGCCCGGATACCGAATTCGGCGTTCTGACGGGCAATCTGCTCGGTAAAGGCAATCATGCCGGCCTTGGTGGTCTTGTAGGCGACGTAAGGGTAGGTCGACGAGATGGCCGCAACCGATGAGATTGCGATGATCGATCCCGATTCCTGGGCGCGCATCACGGGCAGCACATGCTTGACCGCCATCACATAGCCGCGCAGGTTGATGGCATTGACTGCGTCGAAGGCGTCCTCGGTGATCTCGGTGGGTTTCGCATCGCCACCGGCCAGGCTCACCCCGACGTTGTAGTGCAGCACATCCACCTTGCTCCAGCGCCGCATCGCCTCGGCCACACACGCTGCCATGTCTGCTTCCCGGCGAACATCGCCTTGCAGTGCCACGCACTGTCCACCCTCAGCCATGACCGCGTCTGCGGTTTCCTGGGCGGATTCAAGCCGGGAATCCACCGCAAGCACCCGTGCGCCCTCGCGGGCATAGAGCAGTGCGGCTGCACGGCCGTTGCCGACACCTTCACCGGGGCTTTGACCCGCGCCGATGAGAATCACCACCTTGTCGTTCATTCGCATCTTCGTCTCCTGCAGCTGCTGTGGGTCGATGTGGGCTGATCAGGCTGGCGTCGCGGGCAGCGGGAATCGGTCCAGATAGGGCTGATAGTCCGGCTCGACGTCGATCTGCAGGCTGCCCAGGACACGCACCACCGCGTTGTAGAAGGAGACGGTCACGATCAGATCAACCAGTTGTTCATTGGACAGATGCGCTTGCAGCGCTTCGAATGCGCTTTTCGACAACTCGCCGTGTTGCGTGATCTCACGCGCAGCTGAAGCGACCAGGGCGGCCAAGGGGTCAAGGGCAGGCTGTGATCGGCCTTCGGTCTGTGCGATCAGGGCCTCGATATCGGCATCTGTCACACCGAAGTCGTACCCGATCTTGATGTGATGCGACCACTCATACGGCGCGCGAGCCAGATAGCCGACTTGCAGGATCGCGAGTTCACGCAGCCGCGCATCCAACGGGCTGTGATGTCGGATGTACTGGCCTAATCCCTGGAAGGCGCGCAATGCACCGGGGCTGTGGGCCAGTTGTTTGTGCAAGGCGATCTCACGCTTGAGCAGATCCTGATGCTCTACAGCGAGCTGAGACTTTTCAAGGTAAGGCAGGCGTGCCATGCGGTGTCTCCGGGAGTGTGCGACTGACTGCGTTTGTTTCGTGGTCTGCGTTCAAGCGTGACGGCGCTTCGTGGACGAGTCAAACCGCCAGCGTTCCGCTTGTGGCTGATCGGCTCGTCTGGTGCTTTTCCAGAGCTTCAGCCTGCGTTAGTCTGATTCGATGAATGGACGCTCCTTGACAGTGGCCATGTGCGCCGGGCAGGTCGGCAGCTTGTTGCCGCATGTGGTGGTGCCGGCGGTCATGATCAGCCATCTCGTGCCGCAGTGGGGGTTGAGCAATGCTCAGGCCGGACTGCTTGCGGCGTCCTACGCAGCCGGCTACATGTGCGCCGTGCCCGTCCTGGGTGCGATGACCGACCGGATCGACGCCAAGCGCTTGCTGCTGCTCGGTTCGCTGCTCAGTGCGGCGGCGACGATCGCGTTTGGTGTGTTCGCGCAAGGCATGATCAGCGGAATGCTGTTGTGGGCGCTTGCCGGGATCGGATTTGCCGGTGCCTACATGCCCGGATTGCGCGCCCTGACCGATCGCCTCGACCCGGGCGATGCGTCCCGCAGCGTCACGCTGTACACCTCGAGCTTTTCCCTGGGCGTGGGGCTGTCCTTTCTGAGTTCTCAACTGATTGCCGATGCCATGGGATGGCGCTGGTCATTCGTGCTGACCGGCCTGGGGCCATTGATGATGGTCTGGACCGCCTGGAGGATGGAGCCTCGGGTGCCACAGGTTCGCAGCGGCGCCTTGCTCGATTTCCGACCGGTGCTTCGCAATCGCAGCGCGATGGGTTACATCCTCGGGTATGGCGCGCATTGCTTCGAGTTGTATGGCATGCGAACCTGGATCGTCGCGTTCTGGAGTTTCGTTGTAGCCCGGCATGGTGCCGCCACGCCGCTCGATGCGATCACCGTCAGCGTGCTGGTCACCCTGATTGCCATGCCAGCCAGCATTCTCGGAAATGAGTGTTCGATCCGCTTCGGGCGGCATCGCGCCATCACCTGTATCCAGCTCACTTCGGCTGCGGTGGCGGTGCTGATCGGGCTGTTTGCCGATGGTTCGCCATGGCTTTTGCTGGGGCTGGTTCTGCTCTACGGCATCACTGTTCCCGCCGATTCAGGCTCGCTGACCGCCGGCATGAGTGCCAGCGCTGAAAGCGGTTTCAAAGGCGCGACCATGGCACTTCACTCGACCGTCGGATTCGGATTGTCAGCCCTGGCGGGCTGGGCGGTTGGCGCTGCACTCGATGCAGGTGGTGGCAGCGATTCGCCCACGGCCTGGCTTGCCGGTTTCGGGTTGCTGGCAGCAGGCATTCTCATGGGCCCACTGGCCCTGCGCTGGTCGCGCGCAGGGCCGCAGGAATCACCTGATCCGCGCGCGAAGGCCTAATCGCCTGAGGGCGTGGCCGGGTTGGCCTCGGCTTATCCCAGATCGATCGGTGCGTAGTAGGGGCGATCCCCCAGCGCATCGACCCGTTTCCAGAATGCCTCGCCAGTGGCCAGCCCGCGCGCGTCTTTCGGTGCTGCCTGACGCCACATCGCCCAGGAATCGGGATGCAGGCGGCAGGCTTCATCGAAATGAATCTGCGCCTCGCCATCGCGACCAAGCTGTCTCAGATACTGGGCCAGCCGGAAATGGGCATGCGCTTGGGCCACGTTGTTCGAGGCTTCGCTCGGTTGGTTTTGAATCCGCTTGGCATTGAGGGCATGAATGCTTTGCGGACCGCGATGCACCCAGTCGCTCACCGCATCCAGATACTGGGTCTTGACGGCCTGACGCTCCGCCATGACCTTCTCAGGCAAGGTGAACTTCTGGCGATCCATCTGCCTGAAGCCATCGGTTGCGCCGGCTGTCTCAGGCGATCTGACGATCAACCCGGACTCGTCGATCCAGACCGCTTGCGGCACATTCACCAGCTTGTAGAGGTCGGCAACATGGTGATTGCGATCGATCACGCAGGGGTAGCCAGGTGCCGCGGACTCGATCCACGAGCGCGCTGACTCGGGTTCATCCAAAGCCACCGCCATCACCACAAAACCCTTGTCCTTGAGGGACTCGAACAGGACCTGCCACACGGACAGATCAGCCCGACACCCTCACCAGGAAGCCCAGGTCGTCAGCAGTACCTTGCGGCCCCGCAGGTCAGAGAGCCGATGCATCTGGCCGCTCAGATCGGGCAGCTCGAAGTCGGGGGCAGGGGTCCCGGGCGCCAGCTGCGATCGTTGCGTGGCGCCACTGCCCAGAACCCAGGTCTTGCGCGCTTCATCATGCAGCACCGGCAAGCCCATGTATGCCCACATTCCTGAAAGATCGAGGCGTCCGTCACGAACCAAATGGCCATCACGAGGCAATGGGATGCAGGTATCTGCCTGGCACATTCCCTGAGGCTTCCAGCTCCATCCGGTGGCGCGTTCGATCGCCTGCGGGTCGAGCCAAAGGCCCTCTTCAATGCCCTCAATTGCCGGCAGCGCTGTTTCGCGCTGCTCATGGATCACAGTCAGCATGGCGTATCACCTGAATAGACAGTCGTACCCACCATGATGCCCGATGATTCGAAACCACTTCGGGTGGGCCTGGACTGAGCCCAGGGCATTGCGGTGAGGTCAGTCAGTTGCGCCGGGATCTGACGGCTCGGCTCGCTCGACCACCACCTGTCCCAGCCCGCTCAAACCGATCGAGCGAGCGGCCGCATGGCTGAGGTCAATGATTCGGCCTTTGATCCAGGGGCCTCGATCGGTGATTCGAACCAGCACGCTTGCGCCGGTTCGAACATTGCTGACCCGCACTCGGGTACCGAAGGGCAGGGTGCGATGCGCGGCGGTGAGCGCATTCGGGTCAAATTTTGAGCCGCTGGCCGTTCGCCGGCCGCTGAATTCAGCGCCATAGTGGCTGGCAACTCCGTGCTGCCTCCAGACCACGCGGGTGGGTGTTTCGGTGCTGCTGCCTTCGGTTGCGTTCTCAAGATCGAACGACGAGGCATGGGCGGCATGAAGCGTTGCGCTGGCCAGGAGGGCTGCGCAGGTCAGCACACGGAGAATCAGGACTCTCATGACATGTCGCGTGTGCAAACTGGAACGGCTCCCGAGCGGTGACGCATTATTGTAATCCCTGGCCATGCCTGAGCAGTTCAGAGGCGTAAGGTCTCGCCTATATACTCGACCCAGGAGGAATTCGATGATTGACACGCTGATTTCCAATGCATTGATCCACGATGGCCTGGGTTCAGAGCCCTTTATCGGCCAGGTTGCGATCCGGGATGGTCGGATTGAAGAGGTCCGGACGCTTGATCAGGCGATTGCGCCCTCGTCTGCCCGAGAAAACATCGATGCGAAGGGTCTGGCCCTGATGCCTGGCATCATCGATAACCACACGCATTACGACGCACAGATCACCTGGGATCCGTATATCGACCAGTCGATCAGCATGGGCGTGACCACGGCCGTGATCGGAAATTGCGGGTTCACCATCGCACCCTGCCATCCGGATGCCGCTTCCCGCGACCTGGTCACGAAAAATCTGACTCAGGTCGAAGGCATGTCATTGGCCAGCCTGCAGGCCGGCATTCGCTGGAATTTCGTCA
>CAIXXI010000163.1 GCA_903923345.1 uncultured Burkholderiales bacterium
ATCTTGATTTCACCTACGCAGAACCCGTGCCCGAGCCCCATGAGCTGGCATTCATGCTCGCCGGTCTCTCGGCGATCGGACTGATGTCTCGCCGCCGCTCAGCCGCGTCAAAGGCTGCCGCAGTCTAAGCCACGTGCGACATGGCGCGGCAGCAATCGCCGCGCCAGACAGAACAAAGCGACACCACACCGCGAGCGGGTGGTGTCGCTTTGCATTGGGCGGTCAGCATCCAGCGCCACCCACAAAAGACTTCCAGATGAAGGCTTGCCGTCGCCTGAAAATGGCGTTATAGTGGTGGGCTTCGCTGTACGCAGGAGTCTTTAACGGACCCTGCATTGATGACTCGCCCGGCCAATTGCAGTCGGGATTGGAGAACACACATGAGCCTCGGCCTGTTGGGTCGGAAGGTCGGCATGATGCGCATTTTTACGGACGACGGTGACACCGTCCCCGTGACAGTGCTGGATGTGTCGAACAACCGCGTCGCCCAGATCAAGACCGGCGACTCCGACGGCTACACCTCTATTCAGCTCGCCCATGGTGCGCGCCGCGCCTCTCGAGTGACCAAGGCTCAGGCCGGTCACTTTGCCAAGGCGGGTGTGCAGGCGGGAACCGCCCTGCAAGAATTTCGTGTCAAGCCGGACGCACTCGGCGACCTCAAGCCCGGCTCGGTCCTGGCTGCCAGCGTGTTCGCCGCCGGGCAGAAGGTCGATGTGGCCGGCACCTCGATCGGTAAGGGTTTCACCGGCACGATCAAGCGCTACAACTTCGCTTCCGGCCGGGCAAGTCACGGTAACTCGCGTTCGCACAACGTGCCCGGCTCGATCGGCATGGCGCAGGATCCGGGTCGGGTTTTCCCCGGCAAGCGGATGTCCGGTCACATGGGTGACGTGGCCACAACCGTGCAGAACCTCGAGATCGCTCGGGTCGACGCCGACCGTGGTCTGCTGATGGTACGTGGCGCAGTGCCTGGCGCCAAAGGCGGCGCGGTTGTCGTGACGCCAGCCGTGAAAACGCCGTTGGCCAAAGGCGGCGTGCCGCGTCCGCCGAAGGTTGCCCAGGCGCCTTCGGGTCCGGTCAACCCCGCCAAAGCCGGCAAGAAGTAAGGAACGATGATGGAACTGAAACTGCTGAACGAGCAGGGCCAGCCGGCATCGACCGTCGTTGCTGCCGACACCGTGTTCGGCCGCGACTACAACGAGCCGCTGATTCACCAGATCGTGGTGGCCTTCCAGGCCAATGCCCGCAGTGGCAACCGCGCCCAGAAAGACCGCTCCGAAGTGCGTCACACCACCAAGAAGCCGTTCCGGCAAAAGGGAACGGGTCGCGCGCGTGCCGGTATGAGCGCTTCGCCGCTGTGGCGAGGCGGCGGTCGGATCTTCCCGAACAAGCCTGATGAGAATTTCACCCAGAAGGTCAATCGCAAGATGTACCGGGCGGGGATGTGCTCGATCCTGTCGCAGCTGGCCCGCGAAGACCGTCTGGCGGTGATCGATTCGATCTTCGTGACCGCACCCAAAACCAAGCTGTTGGCTGACAAGCTGCGCAG
>CAIXXI010000164.1 GCA_903923345.1 uncultured Burkholderiales bacterium
CAGCGAGACCCTTGATTGGGCCGCATTGCGCGCCCGCATCGCCCAGTTTGGAATGCGCAATTCCAACTGCGTCGCAATTGCACCGACCGCAACCATCTCCAACATCATTGGTGTGGGTGCCTGTATCGAGCCCACATTCCAGAACTTGTACGTCAAGTCCAATCTCTCGGGTGAATTCACCGTCGTGAATGACTACCTGGTCCGTGACCTGAAGGCGCTCGGCTTGTGGGACGAGGTCATGGTGGCGGATCTGAAGTTTTTCGATGGCAGCCTGGCACGCATCGACCGCATCCCGGCCGACCTGCGAGCCATCTACGCGACCGCGTTTGAGGTAGATCCCATCTGGCTGGTCGAGTGCGCTTCACGCCGTCAGAAGTGGATTGACCAGTCGCAGTCGCTGAATATCTATATGGCGGGCGCGTCGGGCAAGAAGCTGCATGAGACTTACACAACCGCGTGGTTGCGTGGCCTCAAGACCACCTATTACCTGCGCACGCAGGGCGCAACCCACGCTGAGAAGAGCACGACCGATCGGCTCGGCCAGCTCAACGCGGTTTCGGCCGAGGGCGCAGCGGGTTCTTTCTCATACACCTCGCAGTCAGGCGTTGCGCCGGCTGCAGCAGAAGACCCGATCGCACCGAAATTCTGTGCGATTGATGATCCCGAGTGCGAGGCCTGCCAGTAAGACAGGCAATCAGGAAACCTTGCTTGACAAAACCAAGGTTTCCTGATCTCAACTCGATTTGTTGCTTTCGCGCCAAGATATTCTGCGCGAAGTCAAGTTTGCAAGTACCAACCCGTTGCAAGCGCCATACGCCCAACGTAAGATCCAGGCTGTGCATAACAGCTGAATCTCGCGCTGGGACAAGTAGTTAACTGACTAACCTGAAGCGAGACCTTACATGTTGTCCTGGGACGAACCGACTCCTGTCACAAATCTGAAACCCGCTGTGCCGATGCCTGCGAAAGCTGCGCCTTCGGTTCAGGGCGGGACGTCGGTCCCGGCGCTGAAGTCCGCCAATGACGCAGCCCGGCTGCATTCCGGCACTCAGATGGCGCGAGATGAACGTCGCGTTCGCGTCGAAGACAAGCGCATCATCAATGGCTCGGCTGATGTCAATCAGCTCGTGCCGTTCAAGTACAAGTGGGCCTGGGAAAAGTATCTGGCCGGTTGTGCGAATCACTGGATGCCCCAGGAGATCAACATGGAGCGTGACATCGCGCTCTGGAAGAATCCTGCCGGACTTTCGGAAGATGAGCGCAGGCTGGTCAAGCGCAATCTGGGTTTCTTCGTGACCGCCGACTCGCTGGCGGCAAACAACATCGTGCTGGGAACCTACCGGCATATCAGCGCGCCGGAGTGCCGACAGTTCCTGCTGCGCCAGGCGTTTGAAGAAGCGATTCATACACACGCCTATCAGTACATCGTCGAGTCACTGGGCCTGGATGAAGGCGAAGTCTTCAATGCCTATCACGAGGTGACTTCGATTCGGGAAAAGGACGAGTTCCTGATCCCGTTCATCGACACGCTGACCAATCCGGATTTCGTGACGGGTACGCCCGAGAATGATCAGAAGTTGCTGCGCTCCCTGATCGTTTTTGCCTGCCTGATGGAAGGCCTGTTCTTCTACGTCGGCTTCGTGCAGATCCTTGCACTCGGCCGCCAGAACAAGATGATCGGGGCAGCCGAGCAATACCAGTACATCCTTCGTGATGAATCGATGCACTGCAATTTCGGGATTGATCTGATCAACACGATCAAGCTCGAGAACCCGCATCTGTGGACACCGGCATTCCGCGAAGAGATCGTCACGCTCTTTCACAAGGCAATCGAGCTCGAATACCGCTATGCCGAAGACACCATGCCGCGAGGTGTGCTCGGTCTGAATGCATCGATGTTCAAGGAGTATCTGCGATTCATCGCGAATCGCAGGGCTCAGCAGATTGGCCTGGATCCATTGTTCCCCGGAGCGGAAAACCCGTTTCCGTGGATGAGCGAAATGCTCGACCTGAAAAAAGAGCAGAACTTTTTCGAAAGGCGCGTGACCGAGTATCAGACCGGTGGCGCGTTGAACTGGGATTGAGTCAGGCGTTTTCCCCGAATCGCGGATTGCCGCACAGATTGGACATCAGTTGACGAGGTCAGGCCAACAGCCTTCATGTGGTTCTGAATTACTGCAGGTCAGCGGCGCAAAGTCGTTGACCGACAGCCTGCCCCCGTCGACGCCGCCGGCATGTGTGCCTGGCCGCATCACCCGATCCCATCTTCTTCGCATGCAGGCGCCCGGCCCCTTGGCCGCGCGCCTTTTTCGTGCCCGCTTCGTTCGCGAGGCACGTGCCACCGCATTCATTAGCGTAGGAAACACCTACAGCGTTCTTGCGCCGATGAATAGCCCGCATGGTCAACGGCAGACTGCTGCACCGGACCGGGTTTCCGTGATCCATCCCAACTCAGGAGTCTGACCATGGCAACTGCCAAGAAAGCCGATAAGAAGGCCGATAAGAAGGCCGATAAGAAAGCTGTCGTCGAGAAGAAGGCTGCAGCCGCGAAGCCGGTCGCAGCGAAGAAGGCCGCCGCCAAGAAGCCGGCCGCCAAGAAAGCCGCCGCCAAGAAGCCGGCTGCGAAGAAAGCCGCAGCCAAGAAACCGGCTGCGAAGAAAGTCGCCGCCAAGAAGCCGGCTGCGAAGAAAGTCGCCGCCAAGAAGCCGGTTGCTGCAAAGAAAGTTGCTGCCAAGAAGCCAGTCGCAGCTAAGAAAGTTGCTGCCAAGAAGCCGGTCGCAGCGAAGAAAGTTGCTGCCAAGAAGCCGGTCGCAGCTAAGAAGCTTGTTGCCAAGAAGCCGGTCGCCGCCAAGAAGCCAGTGGCCGCCAAGAAGCCCGCTGCGAAGAAGCTTGCCGCCAAGAAGCCGGTTGCTGCAAAGAAAGTCGCTGCCAAGAAGCCTGCACGCAAGGCTGAGCGTCCCAGCGCTGCATCGGTTGCCGCCAAGCCCTTGAATCCAGCGGCTGCATGGCCCTTCCCGACGGGCAACAAGCCCTGATCGAACGGCCAGCAGGCTGATCAGAAAGAAGAAGACCCCCGCACCACGATGCGGTGAGGACAAAGCCAGCCAGGTATTCGCGCCCTTCGGGGCGCGATTTTTTTATGCGACAATCCGCCCGCCATGAGCCAAATCCTGTGGTTGTTGATCGACTCCCTGGGCAGCCTGTTCGCAGTCGCCTGCGTGCTTCGGGCATACGGGCATCGCGTCCACCTGAATCCGCGCAATCCGATTAGCCAATTCCTTACCAGTCTGACTGACTGGATGGTTCAGCCCTTGCGAAAGTTGATTGCGCCCACCCGTACGATGGATTGGGCAAGTGTTGTCGCAGCGCTGCTGACCGCACTGCTCGTCTCGTTGCTGTTTGCGCTGTTGGTTGGAGGCCCTCGGATCCCCAATCCGGCTGAGATCATGCTGAGGTCAGTGGTCTGGCTGGCCCGCTCGGTGATCTATCTGGTGATGGGCCTGGTCATTCTTCAGGCCATCCTGTCCTGGGTCAATCCCTACGCGCCCTTGGCGCCTGCGGTGCAGCAGCTCACGCAGCCTCTTCTGGCACCGTTCAGAAAGATCGTTCCGCTGATTGGTGGTGTCGATCTCTCTCCGCTGTTCCTGGTCATCCTGCTCCAGGTTCTGCTCATTCTCTTCGACCCGGGCATGATCAGCGCAGTGTTTCGCTGACCCTGGTGCACGGCCCGTCTCCCCGACCCAGATGGCTCTGGGTAGACAGGCCCAAGGGGTGATCAAGCCGGGTCGTACTGGGCATTCACCAGGGAGCGACTCCGTAGGCCTGCTCATAGCGCTGCGCAACCTGGTCGCGGTCGACACGGTGGTTTTGTGGGCCCGCGTTCTCGATCTTGATGGCGCCCATCACGCTGCCCAGGCGCACGGAAACTGACCAACCCAGTCCGGTGGACAGGCCATAGAGCAATCCACCCCGGTAGGCGTCACCGCATCCGGTCGGATCCACCGCATGTGTGATCGCGACCGCTGCGATTTTCTCGACCCGGTCGGCCTGGCGCAGCACTGAACCATCCGCTCCGCGCGTGACCACCATCGAGTCGACACAGGCGGCCAGCTGGGCCTCGCTGAGGCCGGTCTTTTCGGACATCAGCCCACATTCGTAATCGTTGACTGCAAGGGCGGTGGCGCCACCCAGCAAGGCTTTGAGTTCATCACCGCTGAACAAGGGCAAGGCCTGGCCAGGGTCCAGAATCCAGGGAATGCCGGCTTCGGTGAATTCCCGGGCATGGCGGAGCATGGCGTCCTTGCCATTCGGCGCGACGATGCCCCAGGCCGCACTCGACGGCGCGCTGACCTCGTGGGCTTGCGACATCGCTCCGGGGTGAAAGGCACTGATCTGGTTGTCGGCGAGGTCGGTCGTGATGAAAGCCTGTGCGGTGTACAGGTCTTCAAACAGTTTGATGAGCGAGGTGTCGATGCCCAGATCTGCCAACCGTCGGATGTAGTCCTCGCCATCCTTGCCCACGGCCGCCAGCACGGTTGGATGCCCGCCCAGACCCCGCAGGTTGTAGGCGATGTTCGCTGCACAACCGCCAAATTCGCGCTTCAGGCTGGGCGCCAGAAAGGACACATTGAGCATGTGGACCCGATCGGGAAGGATGTGGTCCTTGAAGTGCCCGTCGAACACCATGATCGTGTCGTAAGCCATCGAACCGCTGACAAGTACGCGTGAAGTCATCTGAATGGGCTGGGAGTTGGGTTGGGATGAGGTCAAGGATAAAAGAGGTCAACCGAATAGCCGCTTGCCTGCAAGCCATCGGTCTCGAGTGTCAGACGCACCGGCCACTCTGATTGACTGCCAATGCCCCGCTCAAGCAGCCCCGGCTTGCCGAGGTAGTCCTGAGCCGGGATGACCTTGCGAACCAGCACACTGCCGCTGGATCCACTCAGGTTCAGTTCCATCGCTGGAAACGCCACCGGATAGGCGCTGCGGTTCCTGATGAGTGCCGACAATTCGAGTTGCCCCGGCAGCTTTCCGGCATTCAGTTCAAAGGACTCGATGGTCAGCGCGGCTCGATTGCGCTCCAGGCCTACGGCGAGTCCCAGCGGCTTGAGGGCCGCGCCCAGCGGCTC
>CAIXXI010000165.1 GCA_903923345.1 uncultured Burkholderiales bacterium
CGAGTGGCTCAGCCAATATCACTGGGCCTCACTGGCGCAAGTGCAGGACTATGCAACCGCATGGATGTGGAGTTACAACCATGACCGCCCACACATGGCACTGGGCGGAATGACACCTAAGCAGCGGCTGGCCATGGCTGCGTAAACGTTCTACTTCCCGCCCCGACGGAAATTGGGGGGATTACCTCAGCACCCAGTGCATCGAGCAGAGCAAGCGTCATTTCCCCATGATCAGTGACCTGTCCGGGAGCTAAGCGAAATGGGCCACCGCCAGGCATTGAAAGCGCGTGGTCGATCTCTTCATCGATCGGCAGGCGACCGATCAGATCGAACGTTCCCCCTATTGCGTCCCCGCACAAGGCTGCGGCTACTGCGCCCAGACTGCGGTCAAAACCCATAAGCTCTTCGGCTGCTCTGTCCACCCCGTGCACTCACCTTGTATCTAGAAACGCGGACAGCAATCGTGACCCCGTGACAAAGATCTACCAACACCCATTCGGGTGAGTACCAGGGGCGAATACGCCGCTCTTTGACGAGCGACGCTTGCTACCTTGCGATCAGGCTCATCTTTTGAGCCACTGACCCTCTACGTTCACCGACTCAGTGAGATTTCTTGCTCCTGGATCGGGTGTCTTGTTGTAGGCAGGTCTGCTCTGCTCTGTTCGGATTGCATCAAGACGCATGAACTCACCCGTTTGGGTCATTGCGTAGCGCTGCTGCGCAGGTAGGCTTCGGCGCCGAGCTCCAGACGGTGCCCGAGTTTGGCGTCCCGCGGTTTCTGTTTGGGATCGTGACGAGCCTTTTCCTTCTTCGGCTGCCTTCACTCATTGGATGGATGCCATGACTGTTTCTGTGTTTCGCTCGGTTCTGTTGGGCGCATCGTTGGCGCTGCTCACTGCTTGCGGCGGCGCAGGCTCACCCACCTCACCTGACGCCACATCGAATGGCCTGGTGAGCGCAGGGTCTCAGACCAGCCCGAGCGTCACCACGCCCGCGATCGCCCAGCCGCAGGTGAGCAGCCCGGTTGCTGCTGGTAACGGTGCTTCGGATGCCACTCCCACTGTCGCTGGACTCGAGTACTCCGCCTCAAGCGGGGTCGCTCAGAAGGGCCCGCTCATCAGGGGCTCCGGAGTGACCGTTCAGGAACTCTCAAAGAGTCTGGCGCCCACCGGCAAGCAGTACTCGTTTCAGATCAACTCTGACCTGGGCACCTTTGAGCCCAACGCGAAGTTCACCTCGCAGTACGTGAGTGTTGCTGCGTCCGGCTATTTCTTCAACGAATCGAGCGGGCTGGTTTCCGATGGGCCCATCGTGCTGTATGGGCTGAGCGATCTGTCCTCCGAGTCCAGCCTGAACGTCAATCTGTTAACGACGCTGGCCTATCAGCGCACCCAGGTCCTCATCACGCAATCGGCGATGAGCTTCAAGGAGGCTCGCGCTCAGGCGGAAGGCGAAGTGCTCACCGCACTTGGTATTCGCAAGGGCACCATCCAGACTGCCTTCGGGTCACTCGACATCGCTGCAGGCACGGATGGCGCGCGAGCTTTGGCCTCGGTATCCAGCCTTTTTGCTCACGGAAACACCGCGGGTAACCTCAGCCAGTTGATCGCAAATTTCCAAAGCGATCTGGCCGATGACGGCGAAATCGGTAACGCAGCCACCCGCGCCACCCTCGCCGCCTCAGCGCGTGCAATCAACCCAGTGCAGGTGGCCGACAACCTGAACCGTCGCTATGCATCGACCAATGCGTACTTCATGCCCGCCGACATCTCCAACTGGATCGACCAGGAAGGCGATGGATTGACTGGGCAGTTCAAGTTCCAGGTCAATGACGCAAGCTCGTCGTCGATCTTTACCCTGCCCCGCACAGTCACTGAGCCCTATGCCGGGACTGGCATATCCGTCACGTCGGGCAGGCTCATCGTCAACGGCGTTGCGGTCTCTGGATCGGTGCAGCTCAAAAAGGGCGATGTGATTGGCGTACAGCCGCCCGCTGGCGTCCTGCCCGATGGGCCGCTCACAATCTATGTGATGAGCGGGTCTTCTCGCGTCGCACGCGTCACCTTCGTCAAGGGGCTGGCTTCGATTGCGCTGTATCCCGGCAACCCAACGATCACTGCTGGAGCAAGCGTTCAGTTCAATGCCGTGGGCATGTTCACCGACGGCAGTTCGGCCGACCTCACTTCGCGAGCCACCTGGACTTCGAGCGTCGCCTCGGTCGCCACCATCGGCGGCTCCACTGGCCTTGCAACCGGCGTGGGCGCAGGCTCTACGGTCATCGCCGCAACCGTCGGTTCCGTCAGTGCTCGAACCACGCTTTCTAGCACCGTGGTGTCCTTGGTTTCAATCGCAGTGTCGCCAAGCTCCCTTTCGTTGGATGTCAATGCGTTTCAGCAACTGCGGGCCATTGGCACCTACTCGAACTCGACAACGGCAGACATCACGACCAGTGTGATCTGGTCTTCCGATCAAGCATCCATTGCCAGGGTCACCAACGGACTCGTATCAGGTGTGGCCGCAGGCAGCACCACGGTGCGAGCCAGCGCTGCATCGGGCGCCCTCGTCAGCGCCGCTGTACCGGTCTCGGTGCAGGCAATCGTCGTCAAAGCTCCTGTCGCCAATGCAGGTCAGCCGCAAAGTGCGTTTCCGAACGACCTGGTCACGCTCAACGCGCAAGGCAGCTACGACACCAACACCCCGACACGACCACTCACGTATTCCTGGTCCGTGATCTCAAAACCCAGTGGCAGTGCGGCAAGCTTGAGCAATTCCGCAACAGCCACCCCAAGTTTCAGAGCCGATTTGGCGGGCTCATACGTCTTCGGACTCGTTGTGAACAACGGGGTGGTCTCCAGTGCGTTGAGCACAGTGGGTGTCACGGTATCGCCGCTGATCGTACCCACCGCCTATGCGGGCCGCGATCAAGCCGTTCAGATTGGCACCTCGGTCAGGCTCGACGGCTCTGGCAGCTTCGACTCCAACCAGCCCGCGATGACGCTGAGCTACATCTGGGCACTGACCAGCCGGCCTGCAGGCAGCTCGGCGAGCCTGAGCAACGTCACGTCTATTTTTCCGACGGTGTCCATCGACGTACCCGGTGCTTACACCGCTTCCCTCACAGTGTGCCGAGCGACTCTGTGCAGCGCACCGTCCACGGTACAGATCAGAGGCGGTCAGGCTTCGGCCTATCGGTCAGTTTCCCCCGGAGCGCATACGCTAGCCACGCGCTATGACGGAACCCTCTGGGCTTGGGGACTTTCCAATGAAAAAGGCCAGATGGGCGACGGCACGCTAGTGACCCGTTATTCGCCCACCTATATCGGCGCTGGCTATCGTGAGGTGGCAGTCAGCCTCTACTACAGCCTCGCTATCAAGACCGACGGCACGGTGTGGGCATGGGGCTCAAACAGCGCGGGGCAGTTGGGCGACGGCACCAGGTCCGACAGCCTGGTGCCCAAGCAAGTGGCCTCCGGATTTGTCGAGATTTCAGCCGGATGGGACCACTCTGTCGGACTCAAGACTGATGGAACGCTCTGGGCTTGGGGCGCCAACACCTATGGCCAGCTTGGCGACGGATCAACCAACCCAAGCCTTTATCCCAAGCAAATTGGCAGCGGCTTTCGGCAGATTTCGACATCGGCCTACCGCACGATGGCCCTGAAGACCGATGGCTCCATTTGGGCATGGGGTAAGGACGTTGGCGATGCCACCAACGTAGGCAGCCTCGTGCCGCGTCAGATCGCAAACGGCTTCAGCGCGATCCAGGCCGGGATTGGCTATAACGTTGCGCTCAAGCCTGATGGAACCCTTTGGGCTTGGGGCAACAATGCCAACAACGAGCTCGGAGACGGCACGACCACTCCCCGTTACGCACCCAAGCAGATCGGATCCGGGTTCCGCGAGATTGCCGTGGGTCAGTACTCCGGCGGAATCAATTTGGGTCTGAAACAGGACGGATCCTTGTGGACCTGGGGTCACAACGGCGGTGGTGGCCTTGGCAACGGCTCTTACTTGCCGGCACCGGTACCAGCGCAGATCGGCAGCGGATACATCGCTATTGGTGGTGCATGGGGTAACGGAGGCTATGCGGTCAAATCAGATGGCGTGATGTGGGGCTGGGGTTACATCCCCTTTGGGACGATCAACAACACTCTTTACATGTCATATGTACCGCAGCCCAGTCCTTGATAAAGGCAGCCTCGCGTCGGAAAACGCAAGGCTGTCTGCGAGAGCGAAGCCACACGGCCAGCTGCGGTGCGCCAGTCTGTGTACGTCTCCAGAGGACCTAACTTCAGTGTCCGAACATCGAAGGCAATCTCCGTCTTGGGATTGTTCAGGTCCGGGAGATCATCGGGGTAATGACTGCTTGAGGCTTGCGTCTGGCCGAGCCGCACAGGCTCGTCTGGCCCCGGAGCCGGTCTTCGATTGATGATCCCAATCATTGGCCACTGGCTGCACAAGCGTCGCGAG
>CAIXXI010000166.1 GCA_903923345.1 uncultured Burkholderiales bacterium
ATGAAGGTCGTGTGGCCATCGAGTGATTCAATGTCGCTCAGAATCTGCTGGGCGCGTTTGGCTTGTGTCTTGTTCAGACGAGGCATTCTGGCGATGGCAGACAGGGCCCGTCGGGTATCCATGAGGTTGCGCCGCACGGTTCCGTTCAGGTCTTCCTGGCGGGCGATCAGTGCGATGTCCTGCGCGGCGTCCTGACCGGTGCCTTTGCGTTCATTCAGGACCGCATCGCTCACGGTTCTGAGCTCAAGATAAATCGACTCCAGCGCATCGGCCGAGTGTTCGACATCTAATCCGAGCAGATCGATCAGCAGATCGAGCGGATCGATGTGCCATGCCCCTCGCTTGGTGCAACGCATGCGCATCAGTCGGACTGTTCCGACTTCAGCTTCATGCAGGGTGAACAGGATGCCGTCCTGCAAGACCAGTCGCACCGGATGGGTGTCGTACTCCTGTTTCTGGCCGATCAGAAAGTCGGTGCGCAATTTGATCGAACCATCTTCGGAGTCGCTGATCCGCGCGCTGGTCTCGATGTCGATGTCGATGTCGTCTTCGGGGATGGTCTCGGAGAAGCCAAAATGATCCTTGAGGAACTGGAGATCTTCCGGACTGGGCTCGACAGCATCGACCCAGACCAGCTTCGAGCGGTCGATGCTGGGCCACAAGGCTCGATCAAGATGAGACAGACCGTTGTCGTCACGAATGAACAGATGGATCATTTCAGATTGCCTTAGGGAAGGAACGCCGGCGAAAGCAGGCGCAGCCCGATTGTGAACCACCTGCCATGAACGACCGATCCGGTCAGCTCGGTGCCGACGGTCGCATCGACCTGGACCCGGTCTTTGACGATCCAATACCGGATACCCAATTGACCCTCAACAGGCAAATCCCGCTGGCTGTAGGTTTCGGCAATCAGATAGATTTTTTCGGTCAGTTCGATCTCGGTGCCGAGTCCCCAGGTGTAGGCGAATGACCCACTGTTACCTCGGGTGTGGGCGCCGCCGATGTTCAGATGCATCACCACCTTGTCGTCCATGAAGGACGCTGAAATCGGCACGTTGACGAAGAGCTCCTTGGACTTCAGGAAGGGTTCGTAGGGACGCGATGACAGATTGCCCAGCGCGAAGCCCCAGCCCCATCCGTTGGTCTCGAGTTCCTTGAACAAGGTCTTGAACTGCCAGAGCGTTTTCCAGTCACCTTGCTTGTCGGGCAGCGATGCATGCGCCGGCCCGAGGGTGAATTCGAAGCCACCAAACGGATTGCAGCCCGGGAGTGCCCAGTACTCGGTGCCTGCGCCTCGAAAGCTGCGGACCCAGGACTCAAGCTGACATGACTTTGGATCAACGATTCGGGCATCGTCAGTGATCATTGGGCGGGCCGCCCATGCATGCGATGCAGTGAAGAACAACAAGCCTGAAAGGCAGAGCGCAACAAGTGCGCGTAGTGTCGAGATCATGATGCTTTGCGGCGCTCTTAAACCCAACACAATTGCACAGGCAGATGACTTCGATGTTTCAGAGGGAGGCCATGATCTGACACTGCGTTGGGGCGGGCGCTGCTTGAACGGACACCTGCTCTCTGATTGACGCGCCCGGGACGTGCGGCTATCGTCGCCGCTCATTTCACAGCGGCGACCCGAATCAGTCTTATCCGATCGGGTTGGTCCGCAACACCGACTCCTCTCATGCGCCTTGTGTTCTGGCGGCCGCTGCGTTCGCAGCCTGCCCTGTTTGTTTGCGCGGCCCTGATGGTCAGCGCCTGCGGAAAACCCGATGCCACGCAGCAGATCTCCCATGCGTGCATCAGAACATATGGATGTGCCAACAGTGTGGCGCGTTCCGCAGGCTAGCGGAGGCGGATTAGTCTGCGCCGAAGGCCTCGCCGCGTGGCTCAACAACGATGGTGGTCGTCTCCTCTGGAAGGCCGGAGATGGTGATCGTCAGCTTTGGTTGCGCAGTTGGTGGCGTGGTGAGCCCCTCCTCCTTGCAGAACGCTTTCACTGCGGCATTCGCCTTTGTAACGTCATCAGTCATCGGCATTGGGATGACGATCTTGGGACCAAGCTCGCTAATGAGCGCCGACGCAGCCTCAGCGCTCAGTTCTCCGCCCACAGGGACGAGCACGATATCTGCGCCAGGGAGCTCTTTGATCTGATCGGTGGAGAAACCTTCGGCGTGATCGCCGAGGTGCACCACATGAATGCCATCAATTTCTGCATAGAAGACGGTGTTGTGGCGCGCCGCAGGCCCGCGGTGATTGTCGCGGTAGCTTCGAATGCCAGTGATCAGCACCGACTTCACCTCGTATTCGCCGGGGCCCTCAAGGACCACTGCGTTATCCAGGCTCGTAGCAATTGGAGTGCGGCCATCGCGCGGCGCAAGGCGACCCTTCACGCGCGCAAGCGGCGCGTCGTCCGGGTGGCTGAGCGTGACGATGTCTGCGGTGATGCCACGCCCCGTCGGCCCCACGATGGAGGTGTA
>CAIXXI010000167.1 GCA_903923345.1 uncultured Burkholderiales bacterium
AGAGGAGGCAGACTTATTGCCGTCCGTGATCGTGACCGTGACGACGGGAGCGGAGCCGTTCCAGTTTGCGGCTGGCGTGAAGGTATAGGCACCTGTCGAGGCGATGGTGAGGCTACCGGTCGCATCAAAGGCGATGGTCGCGCCGGTCTTGACCAGCGCCTCGGTCAGGTCTTCAGCAAAAGTCGCTGAAGCGCTGTTGCAGACATGGGCTGCGCCCTGAGACCTCAACACCGCCTCCTGCTCAGCCGAGCGAACGATGCTCACCAGGCCGATGCCGTCCTTGATGCAGATCCGGTTGAGCATCTGGCCCAGGTTGGAGGCTGCCGCAGTGTGCACGAGGGCGGTGTGGCCCTCCCGGCGCATGGTCTCGGTCATGCCCAAGGCGGTGAGCGGATTCACGAAGCATGACGCGGCCTGAGCAGGCGTCGTGCCTTTCGCCAGCACCAGACATTGGCGGGCCTTCACGACCCGGTATTGCGAATACATCGCGCCGCCCATGACCGCGACCACCTTGCCCAGCAGCGCCTGGGCCTCGGGCGAATCACCAGCCTCGACCACCGTTCCCGCGCCTTCGTTGCCGACCGGCATCGACTGATCCATTCGGCCGGCCATGGCGCGCATGGCGCGCTCCGGGACCTTGGCCGTGACGCCCGCGCCTGTCGGCGTGCTGCTGGCAGCCAGGGTCGACAGGTCGGCTGCGCCAAACAGCAGGCCCTGATCGGACGGATTGATCGGGGTGGCCTCGACCCGAATCACGACTTCATCGGAAGCGGGTGCATCGAAGGGGGTGTCGACCAGAGACAGGTCGAGTTCACCCGTGGAACGGATCGTCGAGCGCAGTTGCAGTCCGCTGCGCACAGGGGGTGTGGTCATGGAATTCTCCGGTTGAGTGGTGTGATGAGGGGCAGGCTACAGCCGATAGATGCGCCGTGCCGTGCCGCTGAACAGGGCGGCCTTCTCGCTGGCAGAGGCGCCCTGCGCGATCCGCTTGAAGGCATTCCAGAGCACGGCATAGCCGGTGGTGATCTTGTCCACCGGGAAGTTGCTCTCGAACATGCATCGATCCGCACCGAAGGCCTCGATGCAAGTTTCAATCCACGGCCGCCAGGCGTCGGCGAGTTCCTGAGACGACGGCGGTGCGGGGCGCAGGTGGAAATCGAACACACCAATGCGCATGCCCAATCCACCGAGCTTGACCGTGACATTCGGGCAACTCGCCAGCTCCAGCATGTGACGCTTCCAGAACGCGAAGGTCTCCTCGCTGCGCCCCGCATAGGGCCCCATACCCAGCGGCCCGCCGACGTGATTGAGAATGATCGAGGTGTCCGGGAACGCACGCGCAAGGCTGATGACGTCAGGCAGCTGCGGGTGGAATTGCCAGGCCTCGAATGACAGGCCAGCGGGTGCGAGCCGGGCAAAACCCTGGCGAAAGTGCTGCATGCCATACAGGCCCTGCGGCGGGTTGGTGTGGCTGTTGCGAATCGCATCGCTTGCATCCCA
>CAIXXI010000168.1 GCA_903923345.1 uncultured Burkholderiales bacterium
ATGCAGGACATACAGCGAAGGCCGTGCCAGAACCGATTTGAATATTCCAACTCAACCGAAGCGGTGTGCTCACTGATGAGCGGTCGCGCTTGCAAGTCCGATGGACTTAAGCTGTGGCCATCGGTGAACAGGGTGACGTGATGTGTCACACCACCGTGTTCGCAAACTGACGCGATGCGTCACATTCCTGACCGCGAACTGCCGCGTTGCGTCGCGTCGAGTTGCCCTGATTTCCAGGTTTTTCTTCAAACTTGTCTGGAAACCTCGGATCCGTTTCGAACAGCCGATGAAGACCTTTATCGATGCCGGATGAACAGGTGCAGGCTTCAACTGGCGAATAAAAAAGGGGCGCGGTGCGCCCCTTTTACTGCCGACGACGCGATGGTGTGCATGTCGTCGCATGCCCTCGCTTATCGGCACTCGGCCGGAACGTACTTCTTGTCAGTCGTGGTCGCGCACTTCCAGGTCACCGAGGTTTCTGCCGGGGTCGTGTCGGCTACCCAGACCGGAGCCGGGGTCAGGGTCACGACAAAGTTGGCTGCCTTGGGAGTGCCCGTCACTGTGATGATGCCGGTGCCGCCAACTCCAACCGATGCCACATTCGTGGTCGCCGCCGGTGCTGCCCATCCTGCAGCAGCGCCACCGGATGCAACCGGTGTGCCGTTCATGATGTTCTCGGACACCGTGGTCTTGGCGCCAGAGGCCAGCGACAGACCCTCAGTCACTCGGGCGCGAATCATGTAGTCCTGATAGGCCGGGACCGCAACAGCGGCCAGAATGCCGATGATCGCGACCACGATCATCAGTTCGATCAGGGTGAAACCTTTTTGCACTTGCTTGATCATCAGAGTTCTCCGGTTGGTTGATCCGGGCCGCGATGGTTGCGGTGGATGCAGGACATACAGCGAAGGCCGTGCCACTGCCGGTTTTAAAAGCCTGACTGTCAAGCGGCTGCATCCCCACCGATGGGCGGTCCAGGCCATGCGCTCGATGGCCTCAAGTCGTGGCAAGCCCAAAGCTCGGTGACGCATTGCGTCACCCCCCTCCAAAGCACGACTGACCGGATGCGTCACACCACTGCGGCGGAGTGCCGCAATGCGTCGGGGGCTCAGATCTCGAGGATCAGTCCGCGAGTCAGCATCTGCGGACTGAAGCGCCCGGCCCAGGCATCGACTTCGCGGGCGATCAGATCGATGTCGGAGGGCTTGGGATGGCTCACCCAGATCTGCGGCTCGGTGCGCAGTCGGGCCAGCTGTTCGGCCAGCTCGATCGGGTACAGGTGCTTGGCGGTGACCGCGAGGTCGCGCTCACGATTCGGAAACGCGGTCTCGATGATCAGGTGGCGCAGGTTCGCGACGCCATTGACCACCCGCCAGAACTCCTCGGTCGGCCAGCTGTCGCCTGAAAAAACCAGTGCCGCCTCATCATTGAAGACCTGATAGCCCAGCGCCGGAACAGTGTGGTTGGCCGGCAGCGCGCGAATAGAACGCGCCCCCAGCGTGACGGTCTCGCCGAGCTGAATCGGTGTGAACGTCAGCCACGGACGCTCGTAATGCGGGATCTGAGTGAAATCCGGCCAGATCACCCAGTTGAAGATGTGCGTGCGCAAGGCCTCGAGCGTTTCCGGCAAGGCGTGAACGACCAATGGCGAGGTGCGGCGCGCGCCCACGGAATCGATCAGCAGGGGCAGCGCGGCAATATGGTCGAGATGCGAATGCGTCAGAAACACATGGTCGATGCGCTGCAGGGCATCCACCGGCAGGTCCTCGACGCCGGTGCCCGCATCGATCAGGATGTCGTCATCAATCAGGAAGGAGGTGGTGCGCGCGAATTCGCCGACGCCACCGATTCCGCCACTGCATCCCAGCACGCTCAGCTTCATGCGACGCGCTGGAGTTCGGTTGTGACGGTCAAGGCCGGCTCTGTCGCTTTGAGGGGCTCAGTGACCGGCCCGGTCTCATCGGCCAGGCCATCCGATGACCAATCATGCCGATGCGCTTCGAACTGAACCGGCGTCCACAATCCGACCGGCTCGCTGCGGCCCTTGATTTCGGCTTGCGCAACGAACTGCAGGGCCATGCTGCGCACCGACATCCGGGTGGCGTCCCCGATGGCAATCGGCAGCCGGAACTCCTTGGACAGGCCCTGGATGCGCGAGGCCAGGTTCACGGCGTCACCAATCACGGTGTAGGAGCGGCGCAGCCGCGATCCCATGTCACCGACCCGCACGATGCCGCTGTTGATACCAATGCCCACATGCAGCTTGGGCCATCCGAGTGCAGCGAACTCCTGGTTCAGCCGCTCGACCTCTTCCTGCATGGCGATGGCCGCAGCGACCGCCCGGTCTGCATGGTGGGGGTCATCGACCGGCGCGCCCCAGAACGCCATCACCGCGTCCCCGATGTACTTGTCGACCGTGCCGTCGTAGGCGTGGATGACCTCGGTCATCGCCGTCAGGAAGCGGTTGAGATAGTCCCGCAACTGCTGAGGATCCATCTTCTCGGCCATCCGGGTGAAACCCCGAATGTCGGCGAACACGATGGTCAGCTCCTTGCTCTGGCTCTCCATCGGCACGTTGTGCGGGTCGAGTGTCATGCGCTCGACCAGTTGCGGAGCCACATACTCGCCAAAGAGATTGATCACTGCACGCCGCGCACGGCCTTCGATCACATACCCGGCGACCAGATTGGTCACTGCGATCAGCAGCAGTGCAAGCACACTGGTGGCCAGGGGCATGACCCAGCCCATCTTGGCAAATGCCACCGCGTTCCAGCCCATCAGCGTGGTCAGGCCCAGCACCGTCATGCCCACCACCCCGGCCACACCCGCACCTGACATGGCCAGTGCTGCCGTAAAACCCACGACCATGATCACCAGGGCGGCAATGGTCGGTGCTTCGGGCGGACGGGTTCGAAGCGTGCCTTCGAGCGCGCCGGCAATCAGTGACGCGTGAACTTCCACGCCGGGATACACCTCACTGACCGGAGTCGATCGCAGATCACTCAGTCCGGGCGCCGAGGTGCCAACCAGAACGATCCGGTCGCGAAACAACCTCGGCTCGACCCGACCTTCGAGCACATCCGTGGCCGAGACATACCGGAAGCGCGAGGAGCCCGCGCCGCCTGCTCCGAGAAAGGGCACCAATGCCGTGGAATCGGCCGAGACGGGAATGCGGGCTTGCTGTCCTTTCAGTCCGAACCCGAGGCTCGAGGCATTCAGCCCATCGGTGGACATCTGAATCGGCGCATTGCCGAAATAGATGCGCAGCACCGAGACTGCAAACGACTCATACAGCTGCCCGCGATATTCAGCCAGAAGCGGCAGGGAGCGCACCACACCATCACGATCAACCACCGGATTGAAGAATCCACTGGCCTTTGCCGACCGGGCGATCGGCGTGACGTTGGCGCCATAACCATTCCAGCTGGTCACCTTCAGGCCTTTTTCAGCCAGCGCTGAGGCCGGCCAGACCGGCCTGGGCAATTGCCCTGTGGCCACTGCGCCCAACTCGCTCGAGAAGTAATACCCGACCGCAACCGGCTGACCTTCGAGGGCGCGGGCCAGGGTCAGGTCGTCGCGGGGCTGGGGCTCTGCAAAGACCAGGTCCAGACCGACCGCGCGGGCTCCACCCTGGTCGGTGAGAACCTGAGTCAGGTGGGCCATCCGCTCGCGGGACCAGGGCCAGTGACCCTGTTCAGCCAGGCTGCGTTCGTCGATATCGACGATGACGACACGGCTGTTGGGTTTGACCGCCTGAATCTGAAGGCGCGCGTCATACAAGGCGCGATCCAGCGTGCCAACCAGAGGCAACGGGATCTCACCGACCTCGCAATACATCGCAACGACGGCGATGAGCAGCCCCGCGGCTGCTCGCCGAAATCGCATGTTGAAGAGGTCACGCATCGCCATCGTGGGTCAGTCCCCGTCTGGCCCGCGGTCGGGACCGAACTGAAACACGCTGGCGCCGAGTTCGATCAGGTCATCGTCATTGAGCTCGCGTGAGCCGAGCCCGATCGGCTCACCGTTGATCAAGGGGCAGCCGGGGCCATCCACATGCGTGAGGTGATGCGCGTGGCGCCGATGAGCGATGACCGCGATGCTGCCGCAATCGGACCGAAGGCTGACCTTGGGCCGGTCGATACGAATCGTCTGGCCGGCATTCGGACCCGTCAGCAGCTGAACTTGTGCCGTGAGCGGGCGCTCGAACGGCAATGCCGCAAGCTGCTCTGCGACATAGGTGAGCGTATACACGCCAATCTCGATGCAGTCGCCATCGTGCAGCATGTGACGGGTGACCGCGACGCCATTGACCAGCGTGCCATTGCGGCTGCCCAGATCAGTGATCAGGGTCAAGCCGCGGTCCGAATGCAGCACGGCATGCTCACCGGACACCGTCATGTCGTCGAGCAAGATGTCGTTGTGAGCGCGCCGTCCAATGCTCAGCCGGGCCCGATCAATCGCAATGCGACGCACGACCTGGTGTGCCGTGCTCAGAACCAGTGATGGGATGGTGGTGGTTTCGCGTTGCTGCATGGGGCAGTGGATTCGAAATAGGGCCTGGATCAGGGGTGCGGTCGGTGATGCGGGCAGGTGGGCGCTTCAGGCCACGCCGCCGTCACGACCGCGATGACGAACAGTGCAGGCTGCCGGAGCGAGCGCGCAGCGAATCGCCGCGGGCTTGAAGCCACCGCAGCATCTTTTAGGAATGGGAAATGCGAGGGGTCGCGTGCGACAGGAAACGCTGTCGCCAATGGGGCCGCCCGCAGTCCGCCGGTTCGCCCGGGCAGGGCGATCAAGTGGCAGGGTTGCCTCGACGGCGGGCATGGCGGAAAGGACTTTCCTCATGCCCGTCAGACTAGCGGTCGCGCCGCTTGGTCTGGATCAGGCCGAGCCGAACGGAATACGCCGTCCGCCCGGCGGCGTACCGGCGTCTCTTAGAGCGCTTCGACCTTGCGCCGCTTGAGCATGAAATAGCCGGTGGCAGTGACCAATGCGGCGCCGATGATGCCCGCAAAGCGCTCGAGTTGGTGGGCGGTGGTTCCCCAGGACTCGGCGGTGTGTTCGACCCACTCGGAGATTGCCGGATCAGACAGCGCGATTTCGCCTGCAATGAAGCCCAAGAGTGCGGCCCCCAACCAGACGATGATCGGGAAGCGCTCGATCACTTTGAGCAGCAGGGTGCTGCCGAAAATCACCAGCGGAATGCTGATCGCCAGGCCAATCACCAGCAAGGTGGTATTGCCCTTCGCGGCCGCGGCAACTGCGATCACGTTATCCAGACTCATCACCAGATCGGCAATCAGGATGGTTCGAATGGCAGTGGCCATCGAGCCTTTGCCCTCACCATGCCCGGCCTCGTCGTCTTCATTCTCAGGCACCAGCAGGGTCACACCGATGTACAACAGCAGCACGGCTCCAATGAGCTTGAGCCAGGGCATTTGGAGTAGCTGAGCGGCCACCAGCGTCAGAACAATCCGCATCACGATCGCGGCTGCTGAACCAACGAAGATCGCTTGCTTTTGCTGCGCAGGCGGCAGCGAACGCGCCGCGAGCGCAGTCACCACTGCGTTGTCGCCTGACAGCAAGATGTGTGCGATGATGAGCTG
>CAIXXI010000169.1 GCA_903923345.1 uncultured Burkholderiales bacterium
CCGGCCGCGCTCACTGAAGTGAGCGTCTGGCCGGATCGCCGACCCATCCAATTGACGCCCGCCCGATGAGGCGATGGCGCCCTGCCCCGGCCTGAAGCCGGGGTCGCCTTGCGCGGTATCCCATGTTCGCTTTCCTAGCCCGCCGCCTGCTGTCCACGATCCCCGTCCTGATGATCGTGGCCGTGCTGGTATTCCTGATGTTGCGCCTGACCCCGGGCGATCCGGCCGCCGTGCTCGCCGGCGACGCCGCCAGCACCGAGCAGATCGCGCAAATCCGCGAGACCCTCGGCCTGGACAAGTCCATTCCGACCCAGTTCGCCATCTGGGCGCGCAACCTGGTCTCGGGCGATCTCGGCCAGTCCTACTACTACAAGCTGCCGGTAACCAAGCTGATCGCCCAGCGCCTGGAGCCGACGCTGTCTTTGGCAGTGATCACCATCACCATCGCGGTGCTGGTCGCCGTGCCGCTGGGCGTGATCGCCGCCTGGCGCCATGGCGGCTGGCTGGACCGCGCCCTGATGGGCTTTTCGGTGATCGGCTTTTCGATCCCGGTCTTCGTGCTGGCTTACCTCCTGATCTGGCTGTTTTCGCTCAAACTGGGCTGGCTGCCGGTGCAGGGCTATCAGCGCATCGCCAACGGGGTCGGCCCCTGGCTCTACCAGCTGCTGCTGCCCGCCATCACGCTGTCGGTGGTGTATATCGCCCTGATTGCCCGGGTGACCCGCGCCTCGGTGCTCGAAACCCTGGGCGAGGATTACATCCGCACCGCCCGCGCCAAGGGGCTGCCCGAATCCAAGGTGCTGCTGCGCCATGCCCTGGCCAACGCGGCCGTGCCGATTGCCACGGTCATCGGCATCGGCATTGCACTGCTGATCGGCGGCGTGGTGGTCACCGAATCGGTCTATGCGATTCCGGGTCTGGGGCGCCTGACGGTCGACGCCGTGCTGGCGCGGGACTTCCCGACCATCCAGGGCGTGATCCTGTTCTTCTCCTTCATCTACGTGCTGGTCAACCTGCTGGTCGACCTGTCCTATGTTTTCTTCGATCCGCGCATCCGGTACTGAGATGGCCAGCGACACCCAACATTTCGAAACCCTCTCGGTTGAATCGGCTTCGGTCGTCACCCAGCCCAGTGCCTGGCAACGCATCCGCCGTAATGGCTCGGTGCGAATTGGCGGTGCGGTGCTGGCTGTGCTGGTCGCCATCGCGCTGTTGGCGCCCTGGCTCGGCACGGTCGACCCGTCACTCTTTGATCCAGCCAGCCGCGACCTGCTGCCCGGCCAATCCGGCGAGATCACCACGCTCGAAGGCGAGACCCTGCAACACCGCTTCCTGATGGGCTCGGACAGCTTCGGGCGTGACATCTACAGCCGGGTGATCTACGGCACGCAGGTCTCGCTGATCGTCGGTCTGGCGACCGCGGTCGTGGCCATGCTCTTCGGGGTGCTGCTCGGTCTGCTGGCGGGCTATCTGCGCTGGCTCGATGGGCCGCTGATGCGGGTCATGGACGGCATCATGTCGATTCCCGCCATCCTGATTGCGATCGCGCTGGTGGCCATGTGGAGGGGCAGCCTGACCACGGTGATCGTGGCCATCGCCATCCCCGAGATTCCCCGCGTGGTTCGCCTGGTGCGCTCGCTGGTGCTGACGATCCGTGAGGAGCCGTATGTGGAGGCTGCGGTGTCGCTGGGCACGCCCACCTGGAAGATCATGCTGCGCCACATCCTGCCCAATACCGTCGCACCGCTGATCGTGCAGGGCACCTTCATCTGCGCCTCAGGCATCCTGGTCGAGGCGATCCTGTCCTTCCTGGGTGTGGGCCTGCCGCCCGACATTCCGACCTGGGGCAATGTGATGGCCGAGGGCCGGGCGCAGTTCAACGAGTATCCGCACAACATCTTTTTCCCGGGCATTTTCCTGGCGCTGACGGTGCTGGCGGTGAACATCCTGGGTGATGGCCTGCGCGACACGCTCGACCCCAAGATGGCCAAACGGGTATGAGCGCGGCGATGAGCGAGACCACCCCCATCCTCGAGGTTCAGGACCTCACCATCGGACTGCCTAAGGGCAGCGACCGCGACAGCGCGGTCAGCTCAGTGAGTTTCACGGTCGGGCGCGGCGAGATCGTCTGTCTGGTGGGCGAGTCGGGTTCGGGCAAGTCGGTGATCGCCCAGTCGGTGATGGGCCTGCTGCCGAAGTCCCTGCCGGTGAAATCCGGACGCATCCTGCTGCAGGGCGAAGACATCACCCATGCGCCGCTGTCGCGGCTGCGCGAGTTGCGGGCCACCCGCATGTCGATGATCTTTCAGGAGCCGATGACTGCACTGAATCCGGTCATGACCTGTGGCGATCAGATCGACGAGGTGTTGGCGCAGCACACAGACCTCAGCCCGGCGCAGCGTAAGGCCCGCGTGCTCGAGATCGTTCGCGAAGTGCTGCTGCCCGACCCCGAGCGCATCGTGGCCAGCTATCCGCACCAGCTCTCGGGCGGTCAGCGCCAGCGCATCGTGATTGCCATGGCCCTGGTGCTCGATCCGGTGCTGCTGATTGCCGATGAACCGACCACCGCGCTCGACGTCACCACGCAAGCGCAGATCCTGAAGCTGATCATCGAGCTGCAGGCCCGGCATGGTGCGGGCGTGCTGTTCATCACCCATGACTTCGGCGTGGTGGCCGAAGTGGCCCATCGGGTGGCGGTTCTGCGCCTGGGCGATCTGGTCGAGCTGGGCCCCAAGGACGATGTGCTGCGTCGTCCCCAGCACGCCTACACCCAGATGCTCATGAGCTCGGTGCCGCGCATGGAAGCGCCCCCGGCGCGCCCGGGCGCGGAGACACCGGTCGTGCTGAGCGTTCGCGCCCTGGACAAGACCTATGTCGACAAGCGCTGGTTCGGCCCGGCGCGCACCGTCAATGCGGCACGTGATGTGAACTTCGAGATCCGGCGCGGTCGAACGCTGGGCATCGTCGGCGAGTCGGGTTCGGGCAAGTCGACCGTGGCGCGCTGCATCGTGCGGCTGATCGATCCGAGCGCCGGGCAGGTCATGCTCTCGGGCGAGGACATCGCGATGATGCCGGCGGGCACGCTGCGGCCCTTGCGCAAGCGGGTGCAGATCGTGTTCCAGGACCCCTACCGCTCGCTGAACCCGCGTCGAACGATTGCCCAAGCCATGATCGAAGGGCCGATGAACTATGGCTTGCCGCACAGCGAAGCCATGGCGCGGGCCCGCTCGCTACTCGAACTCGTGCGCATGGACGCCAGCGCGCTGGAGCGCTATCCCCATCAGTTTTCGGGCGGACAGCGCCAGCGCCTGTGCATTGCGCGGGCGCTCGCAATGGAGCCTGAACTGCTGATTGCTGACGAGGCGGTTTCAGCACTGGATGTCTCGGTGCAGGCGCAGGTGCTGCGGCTGCTGGCCGATATCCGTGAGCGGCTGAACCTGGCGATGCTGTTCATCACCCACGACCTGCGGGTGGCGGCTCAGGTGTGTGATGAGGTCGCGGTGATGTCCAAAGGGCAGGTGGTGGAGTACGGGCCCACCGGCCGTGTCTTCGGTTCGCCTGAGCACGAGTACACCCGGTCGCTCTTCGATGCCGCCCCGGGCCGGGGCTTCGAGTTCGGCGGCAGCGCACAGGCCCCATCGGCCTGAGAGCTGCGCGCCGGCTCTTCAGCGGCCGGCTTTCAGCGCAGCCGCTTCAGCAGAGCATTCAGCCGAGGGCACGCTCATCCCGGCTGCGCGTGCCTTGACCACCTCGGCTCGGGCCGCCTCGAGTTGCGCGAGAAAGACCGGGTCTGATTGCAACCTGGCGAACGCGGCCGCGCCGATCACCCGGCCGGCTTCGACGTCGCTTTGCCAGTGTGCCCCGCATACCACCCGGCTTTGACCAAAGGCATGGCCCCGAGCCAGCAAACGATCGGCCCGATCAGGGGCCACCTGGGTCAGGACGAGCGCCCAGGCCCAGCCGGTCGCGGAATGGCCCGATGGATAGGAGCCATCCTTGGACAGCGACGCCTCGTCTTGTGGTGCACAGGTGCCGACCCGGTTCTTCACGAAGGGGCGCTGGCGCTGATAGTGATCCTTGGCGCGATAGGTGGACAGCCCGGCATCGGCCAAGGTGCGCCGCAGCAGCATGTTCACATGCGGCGTGGTGGTCTCGCCGATCGGCAGATCGAGCGCGCAGGCAAAGGTCGAGGCTGCCTGCGGGAACTTCAGGTCACTGTCACGTGCGGCAAGGCCCCAGCGATCAACGTTCGGTGCAGCCCGTGAAGCCTCGAACGCGGCCTGATCAGCAGCCATCGCCGCAGAACCTTCAGCCGGCGGGGGTGGCAACAGGGCGAGGCTGTCAGGCAACTGGGCAGGTTTCAGATACCCGGACAGGACGCCGGTTCCGGGGCGTACCTCGGGAATGTCTGCAGGGGCCGTAGTGGGTGCTGTCGAGCAGCCAGCGAGCAGGACGGCCGCACTCAGCGCGGCGATGTTTGAACGCATCAGAACAGTCTCCTCATCGTGGGGTCGTTGGTTGGTCCGCCCGGCCTCAGACCGGCGCGCCCGGCTGCTTCAGCGGATGTGAGGCCGCGAACGCCGGCAGGGCCTGCAGCCGCTCGTGAATCGCCACTGCCGTGGGGAACGCGGAGGCATCAACCTTGAAGAACATCATCGCCAGGAGGTGCGAGGACAGGCAGATGTCGGCCAGCGTCACCTGATTGCCGTGGCAATAGGTGCCCGTCTCGGGCGATGACACAAGGTGGGTCTCGATCGCCTGCAGGCCGGTGGTCAGGGCACGCGTGGCCCAGCCCTGGATGCCGGCATCGTTCAGGCCAGCTTCCTTTTGCAGATACTGGCGCACCCGCGGCACCAGCAGCGGATGCGAATCGGCTGCGTGAATCAGTGCCAGGCCGCGCACCCGTGCCCGACCGGCCGCATCGGCCGGCAGCAGGGGGGGTTCGGGCGCGATCTCGTCGAGGTATTCGAGGATGGCCATCGACTGGAACAGCACCCGCCCGTCATCCAGCACCATGGCTGGCAGAACGCCCTGCGGATTGACCGCGAGAAAGGCCGGCAAGAGGTGCGCACCGCCCAGCATGTCGACCGCGGTCACCTCGTGGGGGATGCCCTTGAGCGCGAGTGCAACGCGCACGCGGTAGGCCGCCAGTGAGCGCCAGTTGGAGTAGAAGTTCATGTCGGTCAATCCAGTTGAAGGTTCAAACCCTTGGCCACGCCCGACCAGGCACGGTCCTGCTCTTGCAGGAAGCGCGCGAA
>CAIXXI010000170.1 GCA_903923345.1 uncultured Burkholderiales bacterium
CCCACCCAAATCTTCCTGTCGGGTGCAACCGCCCCCGCGACCATCGTCCGCAACGTTGTCAAAGCAACGATGTGCCCGGATGGTTTCGCAGAGTTCAGCAACAGTACGAAGTTCTACGCGATCGCCTGCAACTCATCGGTCACCGGTGGCAACGCAGTCTTCTATTACACCTCGCTGGGTTCGAACTTCGGCGTTCAGCCGGTGCTTTATAACGGCACGGGTGTTGCAACGCCCAAGCTGAAGCTTTCCTCCTGCCCGACCCAGGCCTCGGCAACCAATCAAACTTGCACCGGTATTACCACCGCGGCAGAGTCCACCATCCCCGATCTCGGCGTCTCGGACATCGCCCCGAGCGGTTTCGTTGGTGCCAATGTCCCGACGGCCGCCACGCTGGATCGTGAATTCAACCCGACCTTCGGCGCTTTCTCCAACTATTCGGCCCTCTACTCGGCTCTGCAGCAAGATGCCACCACCAGCGACAGCAACGTGATCACTCCGATCAACGGCGTGGTCTTCAACGTGGCAATGAGCAACACGCTCGCCACCGCACTGGGCGGCAGCGCCTCCAGCATTCCTGTTGGCATCGGCAGCACGCAAAGCCTGCCGTCGACCGTGATCCGCGCGATCATGCGCGGCGACTTCGCAACCGGCGATGCTGCGCTGACCGCTATCGGTATCAATCCGAGCACTGTGACCACCGCCACCAAGTTTGCCGTCTGCACGCGCCCTGCCACGTCGGGCACCAAGGCCTGGGCTAACTTGTTCTTCCTCGGCGGCGATGCCCCCAAGGCTGAGAACGCCGTGGTGGGTACGGGTGGTGCCTGGAAGGGCAACACCTCAGCAACAGCCACCACGACCCGGACCATCGCCTTTGTCGAAAACCTCGGTTCGTCTGACGTTCGCACATGCCTGACACAGGCCAGCGCACAGGGTATCCCCGCTATTGGCATCATCAGCACCGAGAGCAGCAACAAGCCCAGCGGAACCAACGTCTACTCGTTCGGCCGGATCGACGGTGTCTACCCCGACAACGCAGCTGCAGATGACCGCATCAACGTGCGCTCGGGCCTCTACACCAATGTGGGCGAGGCGACATTCAACCAGCGCGCAACGCTGGCTGATGGTCCGCAAAGCATCGTCACAGCAGTGACTGATGCGCTGGTTTCCAGCACCGTCTGCGCCAACCCCGGCTCGGTCACGATGCCCGATGGCACCAGCGGCAACGCAACCGGCTGCGAAATTAAATGGACCCGTGGCGGTATCCCGACGGCGCGTGCGTACAACGTGACCGGCGAGTGATTGACCAGGCCTGAGGTGTTTGAATAATCCGGGGCCGCAGGCTCCGGTCCCGAGGCCCCGGAATTTCCGGGGCCTTTTTTATTCAGGACTGCGAGGCCGATCGGATCAATCGGATCGGGCGTGAGCACTCCGATCGGGGCTCGGGCGGAGCGAATTCGCAATATCGATCTCCTACACTCGGCCCGACCTTGAAGTTCTGAGATGCCCCTGTGACGAGCGAAGCAAGCGCCGCCTTCATGGACACTCGACTCTGCCTGATCGGTTCTCAAATCCTAATGCCCGCCCTAAGTCACTGCCGTGTCTTCAGCCTTGCTGTGATCGCATGTCTTGCGATGCTCGCGTGGGCAGTGCCTGTCCGCGCACAGCCTCAGGCTCAAGCGCAGGCACAGTCAACTCAGGCGGTTGAACCCGCGTCGAATGCCCGCTTCGATGTCATCGAATTCCTGGTCGAGGGCAACAGCGTTCTGTCCGAACCGACCATTGAATGGGCGGTCTATCCGTTCATGGGAGAGGGCAAAACCCTGACCGATGTCGACAGTGCACGGGCTGCACTGGAGTCGGCTTACCGAGAGCGCGGCTATCTTGGCGTGTCGGTGCTGGTGCCCGAGCAGCAGGTTCGTGATGGCATTGTTCGACTGGAAGTCGTCGAGGCGCGAGTCGAGCGCGCCCGTGTGCGGGATGCGAAGTACACCTCACCGGCCTGGGTGGGTGCTCAGGTGCCCTCGGTCGCGCAAGGCGGTGTGCCCAATTTCAGTGATTTCGAGCGCGAACTCGCGGCGCTGAACCGGACCGGCCTGTTGACGGCCACGCCGCTGTTGCGACCGGGGCGCGGTGTTGGGCAATTGGATGTCGATCTGACGCTTGAGGACCGCAAGCCGTGGTCGTTCGGGGTCGAGCTCAACAATTACGCGGCGGTCAACACGACGCCGTTGCGCCTTGGCCTTTCAGCGCGCCACAACAACCTGTTTGAACGCCGACATTCCGCGGGCATTCAACTGGTGACCTCGCCTGAAGACACCTCGCAGGTGCGCCTGGGCGTGATCAACTACGGGATTCCGCTGGGCGGCCCCGACGATGGCACTCTGGCCTTGTATGCGGTTCGCGCCAACAGCGATACACCCACCTCGATCGGCGGCATCACGGTCGTCGGTAAGCAGGCCATTTTTGGCCTTCGGTATATCAACCCATTGCGCGAGCGATATGGCCTGATCCACTCGGTGACACTGGGTGTCGATCACAAGCAGCTCGATCAAGCTGACCTGACCGCACAGGGTGGATTCAACCGGGTGACCTACCTGCCCTTCACCGTGGGCTACAGCGCCATCCGTGCGGTCGAGAAAGACCAGACTCAGGTCGATGTGTCGATGGGATTCTCGGTTCGAGGGGTTGGCAATGACGAAGAGGAATTTGCCCAGAGATC
>CAIXXI010000171.1 GCA_903923345.1 uncultured Burkholderiales bacterium
GCAGCCACGGCCGCCGTCATCGACTCATCGTAGGAGCCCTTGAAGGTCGGCACGATCTTGAAGTCTTTCTGCTGCTCGTTGAAGTCCTTGGCCAGCCCGTTGACCCACTCTCCCAGCGCACCGCCCATCGAGTGCCACCACTGAATTTCAGTTTGTGAAAATGCGGGAGTAGACGCGGCGATTGACACGGCTGCGACGAGCACTTTGAATTTCATGAACGCTCCTGGAAACCGGTCTGCACATTCGGCAGCCGGATTGAAAAAATGAAGGGATTAACCTGCAACCTTCGCCGGTTAAGATGACAGCGGCGTGTCATTGTGCAGGCTGCGGCAGCCATCGCAGCCGAAGGCGTCCTGGAATCAGCAGGGTGACAACACCCGCCCCAACGAGAGGAGACCCATGGAACTGCAGATTCGAGCATTGCATCCGGTGTTTGCAGCCGAAGTGATCGGGATCGACCTGCGCCAGCCGCCCAGCGCGGAACTGGCCCGTTCAATTGATGCGGCGATGAGCCGCCATGGCGTTCTGGTTCTGCGGGATCAGCGCATCGATGACGACCAGCAAATGGCGTTTGCACAGTCTTTGGGCACCATTGAAGCCGCGCCCGCAGTGGTCGATGCCCAATTGCACCGGCTTGCGCACAAACAGATGGTCGATATTTCCAACCTCGACGTCGACGGGTCGATCCTTGCAGCCGACGACCGCCGTCGCATGTTCAATCTGGGCAACCGGCTCTGGCACAGCGACAGCAGCTTCAAGTCCACCCCGGCGAAACACTCGATGCTGCATGCCCGGGTGATTCCTCCCGACAACCCTCCAACCGAATTCGCCGACATGCGAGCCGCCTGGGACGCCCTGTCGCCGTCGGTCCAGTCGCGGCTGATCAACCTGGTGTGCCGGCACTCGCTGATTTATTCGAGAGCCCAGCTCGGCTTCGAAGCCTTCACCGAATCCGAACGGCATGCCTTCGAACCGGTCCGGCAGCGACTGGTTCGCAGACACCCCGGCTCGAGTCGACTCAGCCTGTATCTGTCCTCGCACATCGGAGAAGTCGAGGGCATGCCGCGCCCCGAGGCCATGGCCATGATTCGGGATCTGATCGAACACGCGACGCAACGCAGCTTCGTGTATGCGCATGTCTGGAAGCCCGATGATCTGGTGATCTGGGACAACCGCTGCACCATGCACCGGGCTCGCCCCTTTGATGATCAGAACCAGCGACGCGACATGCGCCGGATCACCCTTCAGGACAGCGCACCGACCCTGGAACAGGCGATCTGAGCGCTATCGATGCTGTTGACCCGTACGCATTGAATTCGAGCCCACTGCTGCTCATCGACGCCCTGAAAGCGGTCGCGTCGCAACTCATCGTCCTGCACCACCTGGCAGCCTATGGGCCGATGTCGGCTGCCATTGAGCCGCACGCGCCGTGGCTGCTCGAGAGCCTGTTTGAATACGGCCGCCTGGCCGTCCAGGTATTTATCGTGATTGGTGGTTTTCTGGCTGCGCGCTCACTGGCACCTGAAGGGGTCAGTCGAATCGGCCATCCCCTGAGCGCAATCTGGCGACGCTGTTTCAGGCTGGCGATCCCGTACTTCGCTGCGATCGCGCTGGCACTGCTCGTGAACTGGACGGTCCGCACGGGCCTAGCCCATGATGGGATGGATGGCCCGCCTTCGCCGGTCCAGGTGCTGACCAATCTGTTGATGCTGCAATCGATTCTGGGCATCGAGTCGGTGTCGGCTGGATTGTGGTACGTCGCCATCGACCTGCAGCTGTTTGCCTTGATGGTGCTGCTGATTGCCCTGAGTGCCCGTCCCGGCATGGCGATCCCGGCGCCCTGGCTGGTCGGGTTGGTCGCTGTGGCATCGCTGTTCTGGTTCAATCGCCAGGCCTCAGGTGACGCCTGGGCGCCTTATTTTTTCGGCGCCTATGGTCTGGGTGCGATGGCCTGGTGGTCAGGCCGTTCGCCTCATCCGTGGCGTTGGCTGATGGCGATCCTGGCAGTCGGCCTGATCGCACTGACGCTCGAATTCCGACTGCGCATCCTGATTGCGCTGATCACAGCCATCGTACTGATGTCGGGTGTCCGGCATCCATCATGGCGAATCCCTGGCCTTCTGCGGGCGCTGATTCACTGGCTGGGCGCGATGTCCTACTCGGTCTTTCTGGTTCATTACCCGGTCTGCATGCTGATCAACGCAGGCATCGTTCGAACCTGGGGCGCAGCGCCAGTGCCGAACGGAATCGGTTTGGCCCTGGCATGGGCCTGCAGCATCCTGGCGGGCGCACTGTTTTACCGATTCGTTGAACAGCGCGGGATGTTGCTCGGCCTCGCGGGTGCGAAGCCGCGGCCCGGTATCGCCAGGCTGGGTCAGCAACCGGACCGAACAACCCGGAACTGAGTCCGGGCAGATCAGATCAGTCGCTTACTTGCGGTTGCCCGGCAGATTGCCGCCGCCGCCCGCGGGTGCCGGAGCGGGCGCTGCGCTGCCGGGAGGCGGCAGACCCAGGTTGCGGGCCATCGAAGACTCCAGCGTCTTGAGCTTGGGTTCGATCTGCCCACGGGTGTCTTCAACGAGCTTTTCAGACAAAGTCCGCTGCATGCCGGGA
>CAIXXI010000172.1 GCA_903923345.1 uncultured Burkholderiales bacterium
GACGGGGCGGTTCATGACCGCCCACACATGGCACTGGGAGGACTGACACCTAAGCAGCGGCTGGCCATGGCCGCATAGACGTTCTACTTCTCGCCCCAATGGAAATCGGGGGGATTACCATTGCGATCACTTTATAAAGAAAAAGAGATTACGCGGAATGCGATGGCGAGTTCACAATCCAGCCGCAGGCCCTGCTTGAGGAGTCCGATCATGATCATCCCATTCGCCCGTTACGCGATGCTCGTTGCGTTGGCCCTGTCCGCGTGCAGCAGGGCCCCGGAGCCTGCTTCGGTTGCGTCAGCGGCCGCCACACCTGAGAAAGAGGCGCCCGCTGCGTCTGCTGCAGCGCCGACCCCGCCAGTGGTGCCCACCCACCCGACCCATCCGCTCGATTGCCTGACTGCATCCGAGATCACGGCAGTACAGGCTGTCCTGCGTGATGCCGGTCTCACCGACGACCGCAGCTTCTTTCCGCTCATCGAACTTCATGAGCCCGACAAGGCTGCAGTGCTGTCATGGAAGCAGGGAGATCCTTTGCAGCGGCAGGCCTACGTCAATTTCAAGGGCCTCAACGGTGCGCAAGAAGCGTTGGTCGACCTTAGCAGCAAGCGCGTTGTGCGCATGGGGCCGCTAACGGGTGAGCCGATGATCCTGCTGGAAGAATTCATGGGATCGATGAATGTGGCGCTCGCCGATCCTGCCTTCATCGCTGCGCTTGCGCGACGCAGTCTGAAGCCAGCCGATGTGTTCTGCCTCCCGCTAACGGCTGGCAACTTTCTTCAGCAGGCCGAAAAGGGTAAGCGCCTGATGAAGGTGCCGTGCTATCTCAGCCCCACCGGCTCGAACTTCTATGCCAAACCGATCGAGGGTCTCTTTGCCGAGGTAGACCTCAACACCCGCAAGGTGCTTCAGGTCATCGATGAGGGTGTCGTGCCGGTGGCCCGCGACGACTGGGGTTACACCGCCGCCGAGCTGGCCCGTCGCGCGCCACCTCGGCCCTTGGGGCATCCGGTCGAGATGACGCAGAGCCAGCCCAACTTCACCATCGAGGGCAGCCGTATCGACTGGGACATCTGGCGCTTTCGCTACCGCGCCGACAAGCGCCCAGGTATCGTCCTGTCGCAGGTGGAGGTCCGT
Organism: uncultured Burkholderiales bacterium; assembly: GCA_903923345.1. GTDB lineage: Bacteria > Pseudomonadota > Gammaproteobacteria > Burkholderiales > Burkholderiaceae_E > UBA4615. The sequence continues at coordinate 1,138 of CAIXXI010000172.1, forward strand.
GAGGGCGAGGTCTGGCGATCGGTGCTCTATCAGGCACACCTGTCCGAGGTCTTCGTGCCCTATCAGGATCCCAGCAAGGGTTGGTACTGGCGCACCTACATGGACAGCGGCGAGTACGGGTTTGGCGTATTTCTGTCCCCCCTGGTGCCGGGCATGGATTGTCCGCGCCACGCTCGTTTCCTGCCGGTCACTCTGCACCAGGACAACGGTCAGCCGATTGAGATTCCCAACGCGGTCTGTGTATTCGAGCGCCCCGCTGGCGAGCCTGCGTGGCGGCACTACGAAATCTTTGCTCAGAGCGACAAACAGGCCGTTCCGGCTGAAGGACGACCCAAGACAGATCTGGTGATTCGCTCAGCGTCCGAGGTGGGCAATTACGATTATCTGGTCGACTATGTCTTCAGCCAGAACGGCAGCATCCAGGTCGAGCTGATTTCAACGGGCCTGGATGCCGTCAAGGGCGTCGCCACCAAACATATGAAGGATGCTAGCGCCACCACAGACACGCGATATGGCAGCCTGATTGCCCCCAACCTGGTGGCCCCCAATCACGATCATTACTTCAACTTCAGACTCGATTTCGACATCGACGGGACCGACAACACTTTCGTGCGCACGGCACTGGACCGAGGCAAGTCCGCCCCTGGCGCATTGCGTCAGTCGTACTGGATTGCCAATCCTAAGCCCGTGGCCACCGAGCTGGAAGGCCGACTGCGAGTGGATACAGCCAGACCTGCACTCTATTCGGTCATCAATGCCAACAAGGAAGGCGTGTATGGCCACAACCCTGGCTATGCCATTTTGCCGCGCGATACCGCCACCTATGGGCCCTATGACTATGCGGACCCACCCTTCAAGCGCAATGCCTATATCGGCTATTCGTTCTGGAACACCTTGTACGACCCGTCCAGGCGCTATGCGGGAGGCAAGTTCGCCTTTGCCAGCGACGGCAGCGATACCCTGGCCACCTGGGTCAAACAGAATCGCCCGATCCGCAACAAAGACATCGTCACCTGGTACACGATCGGCTTTCACCACGTGCCGCACACAGAAGACTGGCCAGTCATGTCGGGGCACAAGCTGGGCATCGAACTGCGACCGTACAACTTCTTCGCATTCAATCCGGCGATGACAATCCCTGGCCGCCAGGACAAATAGCGCATCGGCCCATGGTTGGCCTTTCGCTTCATGCACTTAGGGACAAGACTGTGGCCACTTCAATTCGCTAAGCAGCTGTTGGTGCCGCGTTTGACCGACTCAAGCAACCCGCCGGTAGCGAATATGAAGCTGATTTTTAGAACAGGAGCCGTACGTGCAGTTCAAAAATCAGCTTCACCTCACCGCCGAGCAGGCCAAGGCCTTTTTCGAAGCGCCGGAAGATGGCCCATTCGTCATGGTCAATCTGCTGAGGTTCAAGCCTAAGGCTGAATATGCCGATGGGGCAGACGTCGATTTGTCGGGCTTCGAGGCCTACCGGCGTTATGGCCGCAAGGATACGAATTTTCCCGGGCCTCAGGCCATCTCCACACCTTGCCATCGGACTATAAAAGGACTATATAAAGGCCTATTCAAGTCTGGAGCACCGCCATGCGCTACTCATCACAAGTCAAGCCCATCAGCTATCTCAAAGCCAACGCTGCCGAGGTTTTGACGCACCTCGCGGAGCAGCGTGAACCGATGGTCATCACCCAAAACGGTGAGGCCAAGGCTGTCCTGCAGGACGTCGCCTCGTTCGAGGAGACGCAAGAAACACTTGCCTTGCTAAAAATCCTTGCGCTGGGCAATCAGCATGTGGCCGCTCGGAAGGTCAAACCCGTGGCCGACGTCGTTGCCCGCCTCCGCGCCAAGCGAGCCTCAGTCTGATGGCAGGTACGTCTGCCAAGTTCGAAGTCCTGCTCACCGAGGGTGCGGAGCAGGACCTGGAGGCCATCCACGACTACATCTCCGACTTTGACTGTGTGGCCAACGCCAACTATGTGTTGGATAAGTTGATGGACGTTGTGGAGAGTCTCTCGAAATTCCCGGAGCGCGGTAGCTATCCGAAGGAACTTGTCGGCCTTGGGATCAAAGAATACCGCCAGACCCTCTTCAAGCCATATCGCGTGATCTACCGTGTCACAGGCAGGCAAGTCATCATTTACCTGATTGCTGATGGACGCCGTGACATGCAAACCGTACTTGCTCGCCGCCTGTTGGGCGCTTGACCCGCAGCATCTCGTGGTCAACCGTCCGCCACCAGATCCGGACACTCTCGCTGTTTGGATCGCGCTTAAAGGGCACAGCACGGCCCGACAGCGATGTGGATCTATTGGTTGAGTTTCTGCCGGATGCACGCCCGACCCTGTTGGATATGGCAGAGATCGAGTGCGAGCTTTCAGAGCTTCTGGACGGAGCGACCGTCGATCTGCGTACCGCTCAAGACCTCAGCCGGTATTTCCGGGACGAGGTCGTCAAAGAAGCCGAACTCCAGTATGCGGCCGGATGATCTGGTGCGTCTGAAGCATATGCAAGACGCCACAGCGTCTGCGCTGCGTTTCGTCGACGGCAGGAGTCGGCAAGATCTCGAAAGCAGCCCCGGCAGGGGCTGCTCATGCTGTCTACAACCGCTTCGCGCCCTACCGGATCAAGGCTGAATTTCGAAGACCAGGAACTGGTTGCGGTCGGTCGTCGAGTCGGCTGTTGGGAAGTTGTCGTCTGCCACCACCACCAGCGAAAGTCTGCCGTTGGCCAACCGCGGCCCGAAGGTCATGCCTTCGAGGTTGGCGATGCCACCCAACTGCGTCTTGAGCGTCTCGAAGTCCAGCACCAGGCGCTTGGTCACCGCCGTGGTGCCTGCGAGAGTGCTTGAGTTCAGCACATTGCTGGCTTTGCTGATGTCAATCTCATACAAGCGCACCTGGTTGCCGACCACACCCACCGAGAAACTGCGTTCCAGCACCAGAAAACGGGTAGCACTGAGCGCCAGAATCTCGGTAGCGCCGCTGACGCTAAAGGCCGTATCGGGCACCGGCGTGGCCTGCACCTTCTCGATCGGGTAGGCGTATTGAGCGGTGGCCTGACCGCTGGCGCGGTCGAACACCGTGATGCGCGATTGAGCGCCGCTGCTCAGACCGGGTAAAGCGCCGTCCTGGTAAAGCGGGCCTTCCATCAGTACCACTGCAGAGCGGCCGTCGGGCGAGAACGTGAGCCCCTCGAACACGGCATTGCCGCGCGGGCCGGTCTCGTTGCTGCTCATTGCGAACATGGCAGGCAAGGTGTATTCGCGCTGGTGCACGCCCTGTGTGTTGACTTCGCGGATGAAGGGATTGATCACGCGCACCGGAGTGGAGGTGAGCGTGCGGTCGCCCTCGCTGACCCAAACGTAGTTGCCACTGACCGGGTCGATGCGCACAGCCTCGGGGTCGGCCACCTTGGCATCTGGCACTTTGGGATAGTCGCTACCGTCTGGCTGCTTGAGCTTGATGCTGCTGAGCAGTTGCACACCGCTGAATTGCGTGGCGTCGAAGCTCAGCTTGGCGGTGTACAGGCGCGGCGCGTTGGCCGAATCGGTGGTGGTGCGATCGTCACTGATCAGCACATAACTGTCAGTCTTCGCGTCGTAGTCGATGCCAGACAGGCCGCCGACCACCGTGCCCTGGAAGTCCACGCGGCGCGGCAGCACCTGCTGACCGATCAGGCGCAGGCTGCTGACGGACACATCGGTGGACCAGTTGCTATCGTTGCCGCCACAGGCGGCGATCAGGACACTGATCAGCAGGGGGGCGTAGAGCTTGAAGCGATGGTGACTGGACATGAGGTGAGCGCCGAAAGCGGCGGTTTGTATTGGGGGCTTTTGTTTCTTGGAGTTGTAGATGTCACACCAGTGACGAGAAGCGTGTTTCGCAATTTGGGAAGGCTGTCATGACCCAGTCAAAACCTGCTCAGATCTTTTCTGGGCACTGCACCCAGGTCGGAATCTCGCTCTGCCACTGCAGTACACGTCAGGCATCGATGTGGCCCTGACGCGAGAGCCTGCTGACACGGACACCGAGCAAACGCTGTCAAGATGTTTCAAGTCCCATTCAAGGAGCGACACATGAAATTCGGCCACACGATCATTGATGTGCCTGATGCTTATGTGAAGGCGAATGTGTCGGAAATCCCGCTGGGCATGGAGATTGCGCTTGTCACGGACGATGTGGCCGGAGCCCACGCGAAAGCCATCAACGCGGGTGCGGTGTCCATCAAAGAACCCGTGTTGAAGCCGTGGGGGCAAACGGTGTCTTATGTCCGTTGCCCTGACGGAACGCTTGTCGAAATATGTTCGCCGGTTATGACCTGACACACCCGATGCGCTGCGGAGATTTTTGAATGGATGTTTTTCGGGGTCTGTCTGTAGTACCGAGTCGCGTCATTGCATTGAGTGGCATGATGTGCTGATGGGATACGCCTCGAGTAGGACATCGGTGTGAGCGGCAGCGCATTCACTTCGCCGCACATCAAGCACATCGATCGCAGGCAATTTGCCAAAGGCATTGCGGTGGGCTTGGTCGCGGCCAACATCGGCGCTCTATACACAGTGTTTGCCCGGTGGGGTATTGAGCGCGGTTTGTCCTCCCCTGATCTGACCGTATTGAGATTCGGTGTCGCCGGGGTCTTGATGCTGCCCGTGTTTGCCTTGGCATGGCGCCGCGACAGTGCTCAGATCACCGGTCGCTGGAAAGTGTGGCTGATGGTGGCGCTGTTTGCTGGGACTCCCTTTGGCCTGTTGATATTTGGCGCGCTGCAGTTTGCGCCCCCGAGCCATGCGGCTGTTTTCCCGTTCACTGCCATGAGTGTGATGGGCATGGTTTTAGGGGCGCTGGTACTTCGCGACCGAATGACGCTTCGCCGGGTGGTGGGTATTGGCGTGGTGCTGATCGGACTCGTGCTGGTCTCTGGGGTGGATGCCTCGAGCCTGACGCTACGCGCCTCTTTGGGCGATGCCATGTTCTTACTCGCGGGCACCTTGTGGGCCGGCTTTGGAATCGTGTCCCGCAAGCATCGGCTTGACCCGTTGTTGGCGACCTCGGTCATTTCGATCAGTGCGTTAGTGACCTATGTGCCTGCCTATTTCTGGTTCACCGGGGCCAAGCATTTGATGAACGCAGATCGGACTGTCCTTCTGGTTGAAGCCGTGGTGCAGGGGGGCATCGCCGGCGTTGGAACGCTCTATACCTACTCAAAACTGGTTTCGCTCCTTGGACCGTCGCGAGCAGCGGTATTCCCTGCACTGGCACCGGGCTTGGCCGCGCTGATGGCCTGGCCCGTGCTGGGTCACGTACCCGTGACGATGGAAGCCATCGGCCTGTTGTTGGTCATGTTGGGCCTGATCGTGGCCGTCACGGCATCAACCGCCACCTCAGACAAAACCTGAATACGCCAAGACACGAACATCAACACCACATCGCTCACTCAATCACCTCAGGATGCATCCATGATCAAGCTGTATTTCCACCCGACGCCAAACCCTTTCAAGATTGCGCTGTATCTGGAGGAAACCGGAACACCTTACGAGGTCATTCCTGTCGATACCCGAAAAGGCGATCAGCACACGCCGGAATACAAAAAGATCAACCCCAATTCAAAAACGCCTTCCATTCAGGATGGTGACATCACGGTTTTTGATAGCACCGCGATCCTGCTTTATCTGTCAGAGAAGATCGGCAAGTTCCTTCCTCCCAACACGCCCAGAGACAGGGGTGAGATGCATCAATGGTTGATGTTCATCGCGACAGGTATCGGGCCTTATTGCGGCCAATCGGTTCACTTCAAACATTTCGCACCTGATCCGAAGGAATACGCGGTTAACCGGTATGACTTCGAGGCATGGAGACACTGGAACATCATCGAAGAGCGTCTGAGCCAGCACCCTTACATGCTCGGAGATGAGTACGGCATTGTGGACATCGCCTTGTGGCCGTGGGCCAGAATGGTTCCCAGGTTTCTGAACGAAAACGCGTTCGAAAAGCTGCCGAACGTCAAACGATTTCTGGATGAGGTGAGTGAACGTCCTGCAGCAAAGAGAGCGTTGAGTTTGCAGACGCTGCACGAATTCAAGACAAGCCTCGATGATGAAGCCCGCAAGGCTTTGTTCCCGTCGAATGAGCGTCTCAAAACAACAGGGGTGTGACGGCGCTGCTCTCGGGGCATATGAACTGCCCCGAGTATCGAGGAGCTGACGGAGTAGAAAATGTCCAGGTTCGAAGGAAGCGCTTGGCTGTCTTCTGATCGTCACATGAGGAATCGAGTATCGGTGTCCCGAAAGACAATCCGTAGCCCAGCCTGCGCGCATGAAATCCCGTCTTCAACTCCGCCTTGTACCCACCCGGATGGCTGCAGCGCTGCTCGGTTTGCTGATGCTCGTCGCCTGCGGAGGTGGAGGTAGAGGCAGTGCAGACAGCACGGCGCCTGGCATGCCGATGGCAGCACAACCGCCAGTGGTCGACTCGGGGGCATCGAGTGCACCCGCACCGACGGCCGTCCCTGCGAGCGTGGTGCTCCCTAGACCTGTCCTCAGCTTCAACGATACCGGTGTCAGCGTCTCCGACGGCCTGACCTTCAACGGCAAATGGTCGGTGGGGTCGCTGTTCGACGGCTTGGGCTGGGAATGGTCGGTCGACCAGGGGCGCACCTGGATTCGCGGTGAAGGCGACAGCTTTGTGGTGGCCGGCGATGGCAGCAAGCTCATCTGGGCACGGACCTTCGATGGGAAGGGGAACTTCTCCGGTAATCCCCCCAAAAATCCGAAGGGCTGAGAAGTAGAATTTCTTCCAAAGGAAGGGATCTACGGAAATGAAGAAGTCTCGGTTCACGGACAGTCAGATCATGGACGCGCTCAAGCGCGCGGAGTCGGGGATTTCGGTGCCTGATCTGTGCAGGGAGCTGGGCATCAGCACGGCGACGTTCTACAAGTGGCGCGCCAAGTTCGGGGGCATGGATACCTCGATGATGTCCAAGATGAAGGAGCTGGAGGAGGAGAACCGGCGTCTGCGACGGATGTACGTCGAGGAGAAGCTCAAGGCGGAGATCGTGGCGGAGGCGCTCGCAAAAAAGTGGTGAGGCCATCTCGGCGCCGCGAGATGGCCGAACGTGCGGTCAAGGTGTAATGACCCAGTGAAAACCTGCTCAGGTGCTATGTTTGGAGGACACCACCGTGAGCACGTTGATGGAAGAGGAAATCAAACGCTGGACGGCGCGGCGCAAGACCGCGCTGGTGCTGGAGATCATTCAGGGCAAGACGACGGTAGCGGAGGCCAGTCGGGCCTACGACCTGCCACCGTCTGAGATCGAAGACTGGGTCGATGACGGCAAGAAGGGAATGGAGAACGCGCTGCGTGCCAACCCCCAGGACGTTCGAGAACAGTACGAGCGCCAGCTGAAGGACCTGCAGGAAGCGTACGGCGAAGCGATGCTGGAACTGCGTGCCCGAAAAAAGTTGCAGTCCCTGTTGGGCGAGGACGAGAAATGATCGAGACGATCCGCCAGGGACTAAAGGAAGACGGATTCGACGTCTCGATCAGCAAGCTTTGCAAGTGGTTCGAAGTGCCGCGCCGAACCGTGTATTACCGCCCGACGAAGGCCGAGCCCAAGGTTCAGGAACATCTGCTGACCCCGATCAAAGCGATGATCGAGGAGAACCCGTCGTTCGGCTACCGGACGGTTGCGCATCTTTTAGATTTCAACAAGAACACGGTGCAGCGGATCTTCCAGATCAAAGGCTGGCAGGTGAGAAAGCGGCCAGTCGGCTTCAGGCCTCGAATCAAGGCCTTGTTGTCGGTGGCGGAGCGGCCGAACGAACGCTGGGCGACGGATCTGTGTCGGATTTGGGCTGGCCGTGATGGCTGGACGACGCTGGCGCTGGTGATCGACTGCTGCAGCCGGGAGCTGCTGGGCTGGCACCTGTCTCGCAGCGGCCGATCAAAGACCGCGGAGTCGGCGCTCGAGCACGCGTTGATCGCTCGATTCGGAACGCTAGGCAAGGTGCCGCAGACGTTCCTGCTGAGATCCGACAACGGCCTTGTGTTCACCAGCCGAAGCTACACGGCCCTGGTTCGAGGCTATGGCTTGCGCCAGGAATTCATCACACCCTACAGCCCCGAGCAGAACGGCATGGTCGAGCGCGTGATTCGAACCTTGAAAGAGCAGTGCGCGCACCGGCATCGGTTCGAGTCGTTGCAACACGCCAGCAGGACGATCGGAGATTGGATCGGCTTTTACAACAACCGACGACCCCACCAGGCGCTCGGCATGAAGACCCCCGCTAAGGCATTTGCTTTAGCGGCCTGAGTTGAGCAGGTTCTGCTGGGTCATTACAGACTCTCACTGGCTGACCCTGCGTCGAAATTCCTGCCCGAATTCGCTGACCTCAAGGTTGGGTCGGTTCGAAGGGGTGCTGACGGAACGGCCACCGTTGCACTTGAGCCAGTCAAGTCCCCGATGACCATTCAGGATCTGCTCAGGCATACGTCCGGACTCACATACGGTGCTGCAGGATCGAACCCAATCAAGCAGGCCTATGTTGATGCGAAAGTAGGCGATCTGAAGGATACAAACGCCACCCTGGTGAGCAAGCTCTCCAAGCTGCCGTTGGTCTTTCAGCCCGGAACCACCTGGGAATACAGCGTTTCAACAGACGTTCTCGGCAGAGTCGTCGAAGTCGTCAGCGGCGAATCACTCGATCGTTTTGTCGCGCAACGCATCACGGGCCCGCTCAAGATGCGCGATACCGCGTTCTCGGCGGATGCAAACCAGGGGCATCGCGCTGCCCGTCCCCAGGCTGAAGGCCCGAAAAAGGTCGTGCCACGCATACCGCTGGTCACAGAAGACCTGGCATACAAGTCTGGAGGTGGAGGCATGGTCTCCACTGCGGCTGACTATGCTCGGTTCTGTCAGTTTCTGCTTAACGGGGGTGAGCTGGATGGCGTCAGGCTGGTCTCTCGCAAGACCATCGAACTGATGACTGCCAATCATTTACCGCCCGGAACACCGATTGGGCCTGACATGGCCAGGTTTGAAGCACTCGCACCGTCTGCTGCGATGGGCCAAGGCTTTGGCTTGGGCTTTGCAGTCCGAACGGATGCAGGTCGGAATCCTTTGCCTGGCTCAACGGGTGATTACTTTTGGGGTGGGGCTTACGGGACCTTCTTCTGGATTGATCCGAAAGAAAACCTGTACGTGATCCTGATGATGCAATCACCCGAAGCACGCTTGCCTTACCGCTATCTCTTGCGGCAGATGGTGTACCAGGCGATCGAACGCTGAACCTGCGCTGAGGCCTGGTGCAGGCCTCAGCCGCTCAGTGCGGTTCAAACAGACGCAGAATGCTCGCGGGTGGTTTCAGACTCGCTCTCAGCGAGCAGCCAGCCCAATCGAGCGGGCGATCACCTCTTTCATGATCTCGTTGGTGCCGCCGTAGATGCGCTGAACCCGTGCATCCGCCCAGGCGCGAGCGATCGGGTATTCCCACATATAACCGTAGCCGCCGTGCAACTGGACGCATTCATCGATGACTTTGCACTGCAGATCACTGCACCAGTACTTGGCCATTGAGGCAGTCGCGGTGTCGAGTTTGCCTTGCATGAGCAGGTCGGTACAACGATCGACGAAGACTCTGGCGACTTGAACTTCGGTCTGCAGTTCAGCCAGTTTGAATCGGGTGGTCTGAAAGGCGGCAACCGTTGATCCAAAAGCCTTGCGTTCCTTGGTGTAGTCAAGCGTCCAGTCAATTGCAGCCTGAGCAGCCGAAATCCCGGAGATGGCAATCTGCAGTCGCTCCCAAGGCAATTCCTGCATCAGGTAGATGAAGCCCCGATTCAGGTCGCCCAGAAGATTCGACTTAGGCACCTTGACGTTGTCGAAGAAGAGCTCCGAGGTGTCCTGGGCCTTCATGCCGACCTTCTTCAATCGGCGCCCTTTCTCGAAACCAGGCATGCCGCGCTCCACCAGCAACAGACTCGTGCCTTTGGCGCCTGCGTCCGGGTTGGTCTTGGCCACCACGATCACGAGATCGGCATGGAATCCGTTGGTGATAAAGGTCTTGGACCCATTGAGGACGAAATGATCGCCTTCATCGCGAGCTGTGGTTCGAATGCCTTGAAGGTCAGAGCCTGCCGCGGGCTCGCTCATCGCAATGGCACCGATGATTTCGCCGCGGGACATTGCCGGAAGGTAGCGATCCTTCTGCGCGGGACTGCCATAGCTCAGGATGTATGGAGCCACGATCTCATTGTGAAGGCCGAAGCCAAGACCCGTGTAGCCCTGGCGCGCAATCTCTTCGAACATCACCACGGAATACAGCTTGTCGGCAGCAGCGCCACCAAACTCCTCGGGCATTGACGGACAGAGCAATCCGTTCTCGCCAGCCTTGAGCCAGACGTCGCGGTTCACGTAGCCGTCTTCCTCCCACTGCTCGTGATGCGGAGCGACTTCCTTCTCGAGGAAGCGGCGAACGGTTTCGCGGTACTGCTCGTGCTGCTCTGAAAAAATGGTGCGCTCAATCATGTTCGTCTCCCTGGTTGGTATCAGCTTTGTTGCCTGAGGTTCGTCGCAGCAACAGCCTCCAACAACAGAGGCAAGAGCTGCTCGGACGCGACCGGCTTTTGCAGCACGATCGTATCAGGGCCGGCGAGCCGAGAGATCACCGAAAGGTCCGATTCACCCGTCACGATGATGGACATCGGGGAATACCCCAGCCGTTCCTTGATTGAGGCAATCGCTTCAACCCCTGTCAGCCCGGCAGGCAATCGGAAATCACACACGATGGCATCTACAACGCGCTCAGACGCACCATACGAAGCCCACAGATCGGAAAGCGTCGCGCCACTGCTGACAACCAGCCCCCACTCTTCAAACACC
>CAIXXI010000173.1 GCA_903923345.1 uncultured Burkholderiales bacterium
CGCATCGGCTTCGACGGGGTCTGCGGTGAACTCAACGTGCTCAAATCGCTCTGGACATCGCGGGTCACGTCGCATGTGCCGCTGCGCGAAGTCAGTGAATTGCTGACCTCGCAAAAGGTGGTTGATGCGATCGTGATGATCACCGACGCCTTGAGGGCCTCCGGGCATGCTGCACCCCGGATTGCCGTGTGCGGCCTGAATCCGCACAACGGTGACAACGGCAACTATGGCGATGAAGAAGGTCGCATCATCGAACCCGCGGTGCAGCAGGCCCGCCTGCTCGGCTACCCGGCCGATGGGCCTTTCCCAGCCGATACCGCATTCGTCCGGGCCCAACGGGCTGAAAGCGGCTATGACGGCGTGGTCACGATGTATCACGACCAGGGCCAGATCGCGATGAAGCTGATGGGCTTCGAGCACGGCGTGACGGTTCAAGGCGGGCTGCCGATCCCGATCACCACGCCGGCTCACGGCACGGCTTACGACATCGCGGGTCAGGGAAAGGCCAACCCGAGCGCGATGTTCAATGCCTTCGATCTGGCCTGTCGCATGGGCTCGCGCAGTTCAGCGCGTGCCTGAACATCCCGCAGTCGGTTTAGAGGTCGGGTTCAAGGTCGGGTTTGCCGCCGAGCACTCGGGCACGCAGGCGTCACCACATGATCGTGCGGCCACCTGGTCGACCCATCCGCCACCCATCGACTTGTAGACGTTGACCGCTGCGACCAGCGACTGGCCAAGGTCCTGCGCATAGGTGAGCTCGGCTGGAAAGAGCTGTTGCTGGGCATTCAGAACCGCCAGGTAATCGGTGACGCCACCGTTGTAACGCAGCGTCGACAAACGCAGGGTCTGCGTCAGCGAATCGATTCGACGCTTCTCGGCCTGAAGCTGCTCAAGATATTTCTCGCGGCTTACCAGCGCATTTTCGACATCGGCAAATGCCGTCTGCACCACGGATCGGTAGTTGAATTCGGCCGCGCGCTGCTGCGCTTCGGCCTGGGCCACCTGCCCATCAATCAGACCGCCCGTGAAAATCGGGCCCACCAGTCCGGCACCGAAGCTCCAGGTTCGTGCTGTCGCTGCCAGCAGATTCGAAAGATCGCCACTGGCAAAACCAAGGCCTGCGGTCAGTGAAATCGACGGGTAGTACTGCGCCCTGGCTGCACCGATACGCGCATTGGCAGCAATCAGCTGCTGTTCGGCCTGCGCGATGTCGGGCCTGCGCTTCAGGAGTTCAGAGGCAAGCCCCGCTGGCACAGCGGGCGCACGCAGTTGCGTCAGGGTCAGACCCCGCTCGATCGGGCCCGGATTGCGCCCGAGCAGCAGACACAGTGCCTGCTCGGTGAGGGCAATCTCGCGCTGGATCTGCGGAATCGCCTGAGCCGCAGCCTCGTACTGTGACCGGGCTTGTTCGACGGTCAGCTGCGAGATCTGCCCGTACTTGAACTGCAACTCGAACAGCCTCACCGCCTCGGCATAGGTGGCCAGCGAGCGTTGCGCGATGGCGAGCTGTTCATCCAGAACGCGAAGCTGGATGTAGGTATTGGCCACCGAGGTGACCAGCGTCAGGGCGACCCCGCGTCGGGCCTCGTCACTGGCCAGCACCTGCGCACGGGCGGCTTCGGACAGGCGCTTGATGCGCCCCCAAAGGTCAAGCTCCCAGCTCGCACCCAGCAACGCGTTATAGGCATTTTGCGGGTTGGGAATGGCTGAATTGAACGGTGTGGCATTGCGCTCGGAAAACCTCTGGCGGGCCGCATTGGCCTGGTAGCCCACCTGCGGATACAGGCCCGCCCGGGTCTGCGTCACCACCGCGGCCGCCGCTTGAACATTGGCCACTGCAATCTGCACGTTCGGATTGCGGACGAGTGCCTCTTCGATCAGCGCATCGAGCACCGGATCACCGAACTGACGCCACCAGGCGGTATCCGCCGCGTTCACCGCGAGCGGCGTCGGCGTGCGCCAGGATGAGGGCGTGGGCACTTCTGGGCGGGAATACTCCGGCCCAGTCACTGAACAGCCACCGATCAGGAGCAACGCGGCCGTCACAACACAGAGCGCGCGCATGTCAGTGCCCCTTCCCGGCAGTCTCGCTGCCATCGCCATGAGTGGCCCCGTCTGTGCCCCCCTGTGTCGCCCCAGGCGCCGCATCGCCGTCAGTCGCCTTGCCGCGCGAGGCCAGCTTGTCAAAGAGGTAGAAGAACAGGGGCACGAACAGCAGCGCCAACGTGCTCGCCCCGATCATCCCGCCGATGATGCCGGTGCCCAGAGAATGGCGGGCATTGGCGCCCGCACCCACTGCAATCGCCAGAGGAATACAGCCAAAGATAAAGGCCAGCGAAGTCATGATGATCGGGCGAAGCCGCAACTCGCCCGCCTCGACTGCAGCATCGAAGGCCGAACGCCCCTTGTGGCGCAATTCGACTGCGAATTCGACGATCAGAATCGCGTTCTTGGCAGCCAGCCCCACCAGCACCAGCAGGCCAATCTGGAAATAGACATCGTTTTCCAGCCCACGCGCCCAGGTCGCCAGCAAGGCGCCGATCACACCGAAGGGAATGGCGGTGAGCACAGCCCCGGGCAGTGACCAGGACTCATACATCGCCGCCAGGATGAGGAAGACAATCAGGATCCCGAACACGAATGCAACCGTGGAACTGCTGCCCGACTGGATCTCCTCGTAGGCCATGCCCGACCAGGCAAAGTCATAGCCTTCAGGCAACACCTTGCGGGCCTCCTCCTGCATCACCCGGATCGCGTCGCCCGAGCTGTAACCCGGTGCGGCCGAACCGGTCACCTGTGCAGCCGGAAAGCCGTTGAAGTGCGGCACCAGGTCGGGGCCGGTGACGTACTCGGTGGTGACGATCGAAGACAAAGGAACCATCTTTCCACTGTTCGAGCGGGTGTAGAGGCGGGTGATGTCCTCGGGCTTTTCCCGATACGGCGCATCGGCCTGCAGGATCACGTTCCAGACCCGGCTGTACTGCGTGAACTGGCTCACCACGATCGAGCCGAAATGCCCCTGCAGGGTGCTGTAGACATCGCCCACCGGCACGTCGAGCAGCGTTGCCCGCGATCGATCGACATTGGCGCGCAATTGCTGAGACACCGCGCGGAAGGTCGAGTTCAGGCCGGTCAGTTCGGGGCGCTTTCGAACGGCGGCAAGAAACTCGTTGGTGACCTCGGACAGACGCGCGGGGTCGCCCGCGGCTTTGTCCTGAATCCAGAACTCGAAGCCACCACTGGTACCGATACCCGGAATGGCCGGCGGCGCAATCGGAATCATCACGCCTGAATCGATTGCCTTGGACTCGTTCCAGACGCCAAGCAAGACGGCCTTGGCATTTTCGGCCTTGGCTTTTTCAACCGTGGAATAGCGCTCCTTGAAGTCGGTGAACGTGACGAAGAAGGTCGCTGCATTCGGCTTGGACTGGCCATCAATCAGGCTGAAGCCATTGACGATGGTCCGATTGGCCACTGCCTTGTTCGCAGCGAACAAGGCATCGATCTGCTCGGAGGTTTGAATCGTGCGCTTGAGCGTGGCCGAGTCGGGCAGCATCACCTGGGCCAGCACATAGCCCTGGTCCTCATTCGGAACGAAGCTCGAGGGAATGAGCCGGAACAACCAGACGATTCCAGCCAGCATCACCGCGATCGTGACGAAGGCGACGATCATGCGACGGATGATGAACTGAACGGTTCTGCCGTAGGACTTCGTGACCCGATCGAACCAGTTGTTGAACCAGGCGAAAAAGCCTCTCTTTGGCTTGTCCGAATGCTTGAGCATGATCGCCGACATGGCCGGCGTCAGCGTGAGAGCCACGAAACCCGACAGCGCCAGCGACAAGACGATGGTCAGCGCAAACTGCTTGTAGAGCTGCCCGGTGGTGCCCGGCAGAAAAGCGGCCGGCACGAACACCGCAGCCATCACCAGCACCACCGCAATCACCGGGCCGGCCACCTCCTCCATCGCCCGGATGGTGGCTTCTTTGGGCGGCAGGTGGTGCTCGACCATGTTGCGCTCGACGTTCTCGACCACCACGATCGCGTCATCGACGACCATGCCGATCGCCAGTACCATGCCAAACAGCGTGAGCAGGTTGATCGAGAATCCCAGCGCCAGCATGCCGGCGAAGGTGCCGATCAGCGAGACGAAGATCGCCACCGTACAGATCACCGTGGCGCGGAAACTTTGCAGAAAGAGGTAGACCACCAGCACCACCAGGATGATCGCCTCGACCAGGGTATGCAGCACTTCTTCGATCGACAGGCGAACGAAGTCGGTGGTGTCCAGCGCGATCTCGTAATCGATCCCGGCTGGCATGGTCTTTTTCAGATCCTCCATGGTCTTTCTGACCGCTTTGGAGACATCCATGCCATTGGCGCCCGGCTGCTGGTAGATCGCAATCGGGGTTGCCGGAGCGCCGTTGAGCCGGCTGTCATCGTTGTAGGCCCGACGCCCGGTTTCAGCGCGAGCGACATCCTTGAGCCTGACGATCGCGCTGCCATCGGGATTCGCCCGCAGGATGATGTCCTCGTACTTGCGCGGGTCGATGAAGGGCGACTGGGTCACCACCGGGAAATTGAGCTGGGTCGCGCCGGCCGAGGGTTCCTGATTGACCTGACCCGCGCCGATCACCGCATTCTGGGTGGCCACTGCATTCTTGATGTCGGTGGTCGTGATGCCCAGCGAGGTCATGCGGTCCGGATTCATCCACAGCCGCATGGCCTGGTCGGGCATGCCGAAGATCTGAGCCTGCCCGGCCCCTTCGACCCGCTTGATCGCATCGAGCACATAGACGTTGGCGTAGTTGCGGACGTAGTCAGGGGTGTATCGCCCCTCCTTGTCGTAGAGCGAGATGATCATCAGCGTGCTCGACGACTTCTTCTGCACCGACACGCCGTTTTGCGTCACCGCCTGTGGCAGTTGCGGCAAGGCCAGGTTCACTCGGTTCTGCACCTGGACCTGAGCGATGTCCGGATCGGTTTCCAGCGAAAAATAGACCGTGATCGACAGTTGCCCGGTGTTGGAGCTCACCGAGGTCATATAGAGCATGTTGTCGACGCCGGTGAGCTGCGCCTCGATGGGCGAGGCCACCGAATCGCCCACGGTCTTGGAATCCGCGCCGGGATAGATCGCCGTGATCTGAATCTGGACCGGCGTGATCGTCGGGTACTGGGCGATCGGCAGGAACTTCGCACAGACCAGGCCGGCGATCACGATCAGCAGCGACAGGACGGTC
>CAIXXI010000174.1 GCA_903923345.1 uncultured Burkholderiales bacterium
CAGCAGATTCCATCACTGCCTCGGAGGGTTCATACGGCCGAGAAAAGAAGGGGTCTTCGACGACCTTGGGCATTGCCGGTATCGACGAACGGGCGCGCCCGGGCCGGTCCGAATCGGACTCATCGCGATAACGGGACCGTTCGGATCGCTCGCCCCGCCCCCCTTCCCGATCAGCTCGCGGCTCCCTGCGTTCCGGGGCATCCGGCGAGTCGACGACCAGTGTCTCGACCGGCAATTTCCGTTTGGTGAGCTTTTCGATATCGGCCAGGAGGCGGTCATCGTTGCTACCGGTCATGAGCGACAGCGCGATTCCCGAAGCGCCTGCACGGCCGGTACGACCAATGCGGTGCACATAATCCTCGGGGGAATAGGGCAGGTCAAAGTTGATGACTGCCGGCAGCTCTGCAATATCCAGACCGCGGGCAGCCACATCGGTTGCGACGAGCACGGTGACCTTGCCCTGCTTGAAGTCTTCCAGGGTCTTGAGCCGCTCCTGCTGGGTCTTGTCGCCATGGATGGCCGCCGCGTTCAAGCCTTCCTTTTCAAGCTGCCGCGCCAGGCGTCCTGCGCCGATCTTGGTATTCGAGAACACGATCACTTGGGTGATCGCGAGGTCCTTGACCAGCTTCGCGACCGCAGCACGCTTGTGCTCGGGCGACGCGACGCGATACACCGTCTGCTTGATGTTCTCGGCCAGGGCATTGCGCCGAGCCACTTCTATCAGCTGCGGCGATTTCAGGAAACTCTCGGCGAGCTTGCGGATTTCACCCGAGAAAGTCGCCGAGAACATCAGGTTCTGGCGATCCTTGTTCAGCAGGTTGATGATGCGCTGGATATCGGGCAAAAACCCCATGTCCAGCATCCGGTCAGCCTCATCGAGCACCAGAATCTGAACCTGCGACAGGTTCGTGCTCTTTTGCTCGACGTGATCCAGCAGCCGTCCCGGTGTTGCGATCAACAGCTCGCAGCCCTGACGCAGAGCCAGGGTCTGAGGCTTCATGTCAACGCCCCCAAAAACCACCGCCGTGCGAAGGGGCGTGTGGCGGGCGTATTCGCGCACGTTCTGATAGATCTGGTCGGCCAGCTCCCGGGTGGGCGCCAGCATGAGCGCGCGCACCGGATGGCGTGCCGGTGAGGTGCTCGTGCTGGCCGAAGGCAGCAGCCGATGGATGATCGGCAGCGCAAAGCCTGCCGTCTTGCCGGTGCCCGTCTGTGCCGCCCCCATCACATCCTTGCCGGACATCACGACCGGAATGGCTTGAGCCTGGATCGGCGTGGGCTCTCGGTAGCCCATGTCGGTGACGGCGCGAACAATAGGCTCAGCCAGCCCGAAGTCTGTGAAGAGCATTCCCGGAACGGGGGATGAATCGGGAGTGGAATCCGCGCTGGATTCCTCAAGTGAAACAGGGGGTGTATCGCCCATCAGAAGCATGTGCTCCGCGGCTGCCGCGCAAACGGCATCTGCCTGAAAACCGACTATCTTACGCGCAATTTGCCGACAACACCCGTGATATCTCGGGGCAGCCTGATAGCAGGCGAAAGCATCAGGGTATCGACTTCGTTACAGGAAACGGTCAAGAATGCGACGACTGGGACGATCGAGCGCCTTGGTATCGCGAATGAGGTATTGCACACCATGCCGATCGGCGATCAGCAATGAGGAGCGGGCCAGACGCCGGATGTCTTCCTCGCCTTTCAGGATGAAGTCGGTCTCGCCACGATCGGTCAGGACTGACCAGGTCGAGGGCGTCGCAAAACTCGACACGCTGCGAATCGCCTGAATTTCCGGCATGAACTCCCGGGTCGCCAGGTGCTGCTCGATCAAATCCCGCAGCGACCCGGACAAATCATCGATCCGCTCGATCCAGGCCAGTTCATGGCCGTCCGAACCCATCAAGGCCACGCCTTCATCTGGCGCGCCAATCGGGAAGGCCCGAACAGCCACCACGCCGACATGGGTCTGACCGTCAGCCAGGGTCAGCACCAGTCGACCGAACGCATCCCGATCAAGCGAAAAATCAGC
>CAIXXI010000175.1 GCA_903923345.1 uncultured Burkholderiales bacterium
GGCGGCAAGTTGGCCGGCCCGCACAAGGCGGCCCAGGAATTCAGGTCATAGCCTGGCAGGAACTCGGAAATCGAGGGGATCTCCGGCACCACCTGACTGCGCGCCGCTGTGGTCACACCGAACCCCTTGACCTTTCCGGGCTTGTACTGGGCCAGCGCACCTGGAATGTTGTCGAAAATCATCTGGACCTGGCCACCGAGCACATCCGTCATGGCCGGTGCTCCACCTCGGTAGGGCACATGGAGCATGTCGACCTCGGCGAGCAGCTTGAACAGTTCGCCTGAAATATGCAGCGTGGTGCCCAGCCCTGAAGAGGCATAGGAATACTTGCCCGGATTGCGCTTGAGCAGTGCGATCAGCTCTGGCACGGTGCTGGCCTGCAGACCCATGTTGCCCACCAGAAAATTCGGCAGTGACCAGAGGTTGGTGACGAAGGTGAAGTCCTTGCCGGCATCGAAGGGCAACTTGCCGGCCTTGAGCGTCGGCGAGATGCCATGCGAGGACACACTGCCCATGCCCAGGGTGTAGCCATCGGGCTGTGCACGGGCAATCGCCGTCACACCGATATCACCGCCTCCGCCGCCAATGTTTTCCACGACGAACTGCTGTCCGGTGATCTCGCTCATCTTGGCGCAGAAGATGCGCGACAGGATGTCGGTGGCACCGCCTGCGGGAAACTGATTGATGTATTTCACGGGACGGGTCGGCCAGGCAGCCTGCGCGCGGGCCTCACTGCCGATGATCAACGGTGCTCCGATGATGGCGCCGAGTGTGCCGAGTGCGGTTCGCCGATCAATGGCGCGTTCTGGTTGAAGCAGCGCGGATTCGGTGGAGGTCGAAGTGTCGGCGTCGGAAACCGACTGGTTCTGATGCTGAGTGTTCATGCCTGATGGCTCCTGCGACATGCGGTTTGAAAGGGTTTCAATCAAGGGTGATTTTGGCGCGACGAATGATGTCGCCCAGGCGCTTTTCTTCGCTCGCCCGGTATGCAGTGGCCTCCTTGGGACTCATCCAGGTCGCTGTAGCGCCCCGGTCAAGAAAGGCCTTCCGAAGTTCCGGACTCTCGAGGGCTTCTTTTGAAAGCATCGAGAGTCGCTCGACCACCGCTGGCGGCAAATTGGCTGGCCCGCACAGCGATGTCCATGAACTGAGATCAAGGCCTGGCAGAAACTCCGAAAGCGAAGGCATGTCCGGGACTGCCGGGCTGCGCGCCGCGCTGGTCACGCCGTAGCCCTTGACCTTTCCGGGCTTGTATTGCGCGAGCGCGCCCGGAATATTGTCGAAGATCAGATGCACCTGGCCGCCGATCAGATCGACCATCGCCGGGGCGGCACCCCGATAGGGAACATGCAGCAAGTCAACGCCCGCGAGGAGCTTGAAAAGCTCTCCAGACAGATGCAGGGTGGTACCCAGACCGGATGAACCATAGGCATATTTGCCGGGATTGCGCTTCAGCAGATCGATGAGTTCAGGGACCGTCGCCGCAGGCAGGTTCAGATTGCCCACCAGGAAGTTCGGCAAGGACCAGATATTGGTGACGAAGGTGAAATCCCGGTTCGAGTCGAAAGGCAAACGGCCGGCCTTCAAGGTCGGCGAAATCGCATGCGACGCGACACCGCCCAGGCCCAGCGTGTAGCCGTCGGGCTGCGCTCGGGCGACCGATGCCACGCCGATGTCGCCTCCACCGCCGCCGACATTTTCGACCACCCATTGCTGTCCGCTGACTTCACTCATGCGGGCGCAAAAAAGCCTGGAGAGCGTGTCGGTCGCGCCTCCGGCGGGGAATGGGTTGATGTATTTCACCGGCTTGGTGGGCCAGGCGGCCTGAGCACGGGCCTGACTGCCGATCACCATGGGCGCGCCGATGATGGCGCCAATTGAACCGAGCGCCTTGCGACGTGAGGCCTGTTGCATGTCCGTCTCCTGGGGTTCTCGGCGAGCCTGTGTACGGCCCACTCGTGGGCGCCAGCTTATTCCATTCCCAGGACGATCGGTAGTTCATCAGGAAAGTCAGATTTCCGCGACGAAATGCCCCTTTGTATCGGCTGGCTGCGGCTAGGCCTTTCGTATTAAGGCGGGCGATCGAGTGCCGCGTTGACGCCTTGCGACCCTTTCGTAACCATAAAGGGATACAGGAGCCGACCGCCATGAACACGCACCGTTTTCTGATCATCGACGACCATCCCATGATGCGGGGTGCATTCGCCACGCAACTTGAAGCCTTTGGGCTGGCAGATCGCACCGAGCAGGCTGCATCACTGGCAGAGGCCGTGCGCAAACTCACCGCCAACCCTCGGATCGATCTGATCATGCTGGACCTCAGCCTGCCGGATGCCGGCCACACGCAAGGGATCGAGACCCTGCGAAGCGAATTCCCGAAGCTTCCAATCCTCGTCACCTCGGGCACCCATGACCGCGAGATGGTCGATCGGTGCCTGCAAGCTGGCGCCATGGGGTTCTTGCCCAAATCACTGGACGCCGATTCCCTCGCCCGCGCTGTTCGCACCATCCTCAAAGGCGACATCTTTCTGCCACCCGAAATCGACACTGACCTCACCCAGAAGTGGTGGCAGCGCCAGAATCAGCGTCTGGGTACCTCCCGGGATGTGCGCCAGCTGGGCCTCACCGAACGTCAGGCCGACGTGCTGAAACTCATCTTGCAGGGCATGCCCAACAAGCTCATCGGGCGCCAGCTGCAGTTGGCCGAGGGCACAGTGAAGGTTCATGTCAGCGCCGTCTTGCGTGCATTGGGGGTGCGCAATCGCACCCAGGCCGTGCTCGCAGCCAACCGCCTCGGACTGAAATTCAACGACTGACCCGTCAACGCGACGACACTTGATCGGACTCAAACCTGTGGTCGGCTGAGAGCACCATGCTGGCCGGATGGCTCCATTCAACCCGTGGCATTGCGCTCTGTCGATGGGTCAGGTGATGACGGCGAATGTCCTCGATACACAGGCTCGCGCAGGCCTTGCGCGCCGGCGTCTGGACATTTTGCTGCAGGCTGCCCAACGCGCTCCGCTCAATCGCCAACGTCTGAGCGCCGCTGGAGCGGCGCAGCCACTCGAGGCGATCGAGCCCTTGAAGCGGGCTGAACTCATGGCTCGATTCGACGAGTCGGTCACTGACCCGGACATCCAGCTCGAATCCGTGCGTGCCTTCATTGCCGACCCACAGCGCATCGGGGACGCCTATCTTGGGCGCCACGCGATCTGGACCAGCTCCGGCAGCACCGGCAGCCCAGGCATTTTTGTTCACGACACTCTGGCGCTGTCGATCTACGACGCCCTCGAGTGTCTGCGCTTTTGCGCAAACCCGCTTCTTGCGCGCAAGAGTGCCTGGCCATGGGCCTTGCCGGGGGGCGGTCTGCCTGACCTGGGCTTCGCACCCCGACTGGCACTGTTGGCTGCCACCGATGGACACTTTGCCGGTGTCGCCAGTCTCACCCGACTGTTGCGCCTGTCGCCGATGTCCTCGCACCGCATTCACATCATCTCGATCCTTCAGCCCCTCGATTTGATCGTGGAAGCACTCAATCAGTTCCAGCCGGAGGTGATCGCAAGCTATCCGAGTGCCGCCGGACTCCTTGCGCAGGAGCAACTCTGCGGACGGCTTGATATCGCGCCTCGAGCGTTCTGGCTGGGTGGTGAACAATCCGCCTCAACCCTTCACTCAACACTGGAGCAGGCATTCCACTGCCAGGTGCGCGAGGCCTATGGCGCATCGGAATGTCTGTCGATCGGCTGGAGTTGCGCTGAAGGCGTGATCCACATCAATGACGATTGGGTCATTCTCGAGCCGGTCGATGAATACGACAGACCAGTTGATCCCGGACAGCGCTCGCACACCGTGTTGCTGACCAATCTGGCCAACCAGGTACAGCCCCTGATCCGATACGACCTCGGTGACAGCCTGACCGTCCTTGAGCAACCCTGTCGCTGCGGATCCAGCTTTCCAGCCGTCGTGATCGAAGGTCGCCGTGATGACGTGATCGCTTTAGAGGGCGAACAGGGCTCGGTACAGGTGTTGCCGCTGGCACTGGTCACAGTTCTGGAGGACGAGGCCGGTGCATTCAATTTCCAGCTGATCGCCCGAGGCCCTCACACACTCGAACTGCGACTTGACGTCTCGCAGCCCAGCGCGGCGCTCCAGGCCCTTCGCGCAGCGTGTCACCGTGCTTTGAGCGAATACCTTCAGCGCTGCGGGCTGCAGCAGATCCAGATCGTGGATGGTCCGTGTGGGCCGGCTCAGGATGCGCGCAGTGGCAAAGTGCGCAGGGTGATCAATGCCTGCCCGCCGTAAGGACCCAAGCCATCAGGCCGTGCGCAGCGCCTGCTCGACAAAATCCAGGCGGTCTTGCCCGAAATACAGTTCGCCATCGACAAAGAAGGTGGGCGACCCAAAGACGCCGCGTGCCACCGCAGCCTCGGTGTCATGCTTGAGCGAGTCCTTGACAAACGGATCTTCGACCATCGCAGTCATCGCCTTTGGATCAAAGCCTGCCGCCGTCAGGACACCGGCCAGTACCTGGGGATCACCCATGTTCAGTTGCCGAACCCACATGCCATCAAACACCGCATCGAGGTAGCGCGGCAAGGCCTGAGGGTCGCGCTCCTTCAGGCCCGCAGCACCTCGCATCATCACCATGGTGTTGACCGGAAAATGCGGATTGCGCTCGAAAGGGGCCGCCAGGCGCAAAGCCCAGCGCTTCAGGTCCCTGCCCGTCCAGGCTCCCTTGGCAGCCACTTCGGCGGGGCTTCGGTTGCCTGTTGCCTTGAAGACACCGCCCAGCAGCATCGGCCGCAGGTCGAGCTTTGCCCCGGTGCGCTCGATCACGCCAGGCAGTGCCTTCCAGGCGAGATAGGTATAGGGGCTGCCCACGTCAAACCAGAATTCAAGCGTCTTGTGCTGGGTCATGGCGTCCTCTGCCGGTTGGATGATCGGTCTGGAATGCGGCGACCCTGACGCCACCAGACAAAGGCGATCAGGGCTAATCCGGGCAACAGGCCCCAGGCATTGTCAGGCCGGGCAGGATTCGGCAGGTCGAGTTCGATCACCTCGTAGCCTGCATCCAGCCCGAGCTTGCGGGCACGGCTGCCAAATTTCACATTCGCGATCGTGACCTGCTCTCCGAGTTGAGCGAGCGTCACTCCGGCAGCGCGCACGCGCTCCCGACCATTGGCGCCCTCGCCCATCGGCAGTGCAACCGTCTTGGTGATGTCGTTACCTTCGATGGTGCTGCCGCGCACACGCAGGATCAGCCATTCGTCGGTGTTCAAACCGTCTGCCACCTGCATCACCTGAGCAGCCGGTCGCGTCTCGTAGCGCGCCCAGCCACGGTCGAGCACCCAGTCCGGGCGCAACAGGATGGCTGCCCCGGCCAGCAACAGACCAATCTCGAGCCAGGTGCATCGGACCCTCATCCAGCCCATGGTCGCAGCGGCAAATGCCAATGAAGCCAGGGTCGCCGAGATGCATACGATCAGCAGTTGCCACCAGGAACCGATCCCGATCAGCAGCAGTTGTGGGTTGAAGATGAACGCAAATGGCAGCAGTGCCGTGCGAAAGCTGTACCAGGTCGCCTGCAGGCCGGTCGCATTCGGATCATCACCGGAGATCGCCGCCGCCGCGTATGAGGCCAGGCCAACCGGTGGCGTGACATCGGCCATGATCCCGAAGTAGAAAACGAACAGATGCACCGCAATCAGCGGGATCACCAGACCACTGCGCGCGCCAAGCTCGACAATCACGGGCGCCATCAGGGTGGCCACGAGAATGTAGTTGGCCGTCGTCGGCACGCCGGCACCGATCAGCAGGCAGACCACCGCGGTCAGTACCAGCATGAGCAGCACATTGCCGGCCGACACCAGCTCAACGAAGTCGGTCATCATCAGACCCATGCCGGTGAGGGTGACTGCACCCACGATCAGCCCGGCACTTGCACAGGCCACCGCGATGCCGACCATGCTGCGCGCACCGATCACCAGCCCCTTTCCGAGCGCCTGAAAGCCTTGCGCCAGCGCGACCCCGACCTGGCCGGTGCGCCTGAACATCGCCAGCAGTGCAGGCTGAAATAGCACCATCAGCATTGCCGTGACCGTTGCCCAGAAGGCCGACGTCGCGGGCGAGCGCTCTTCGACAGTCAGGCACCACAAGAGCACCACCACCGGCAGGAGCAGGTGCAAGCCGGCCCGCACGGTTGGCCAGGTCTGCGGCAACACCAGGACCGGCGCGGCCGGATCGTCGACCGGCAGATCCGGGTAACGCGACGAATACGCAAGCAGCGCCAGATAGACCAACGTGGCTGCGGCAATGACCGCCACCAGCGCATGCTCACCGGCTGCCGCCACGATCCCTTGAATGAGGTAGTACAAGACCGCAACCACAGCCAGCGTGCCCGAGGTACCGAGGGCCAGACCGAGCCAGCGCTGGGTACGGGTTGCGCTCGTGCTGCGCGGGATCGGCTGCATGTCGTAGCGCAGGGCTTCGAGATGGGTGATGTAGAACAGCGCGATATACGAAATCACCGCCGGCAAGGCGGCATGGCGAATGATTTCGTTATAGGGAATGCCGACATACTCGACCATCAGAAATGCGGCGGCGCCCATCACCGGCGGCATGATCTGACCGTTGATGGATGAGGCGGCCTCGATCGCACCTGCCTTGACGCCCGGGTAGCCGGTGCGCTTCATCATGGGAATGGTGAAGATGCCACCCGACACCACATTGGACACCGACGAACCCGAGACGATTCCGTTCAGAGCCGACGAGACCACAGCCACCTTGGCCGGCCCGCCACGGAGGTGGCCCAGCAGGGCAAACGAGACCTGCATCATGTAGTTGCCCGCACCGGCCAGATCGAGCAGCGTGCCAAAGAGCACGAAGAGGAAAATGAACTGCACCGAGACACCGAGCGCCACACCGTAGACGCCTTCGGTCGTCAGCCACATGTGCGAGGCAAACCGTGAAAGCGACGCGCCCTTGTGCTGCAGGACTTCGGGCATCCAGGGGCCGAGAAACACGAATGCGATGAATGCGCCGGTGGTGACCAGCATGCCCAGGCCCATCGCGCGGCGGGTGGCCTCCAGCATGATCGCGATCCCGGTGATCGCAACGACCAGATCGAGCGTGCTCGGTCGACCCGGCCGGGTGGACAGCTCGTTGTAAAACAGAAAAAGGTAAGCAGCACAGAACGCGCCCGCTGCTGCAATCAGCCAATCGATCGCAGGGACCGTCGTTCGCGAAGAGCGTTTACCGGCCGGATAAGCCACGAAGGCCAGGAACACCGCAAACGCCAGATGAATCGCGCGCGCCTCGGTGTCATTGAAGATGCCAAAACCCAGTGAAAACGGCAGAGGCGAGGCATACCAGACCTGGAACAGTGACCAGGCCCCGGCAATCACCGCCAGAGCACGTCCGATCAGCCCCCCCGGCTCGCGCCCACCGAAATCCGATTCGGCAACGATTTGCGCGAGCTGCTCGTCGCTGGCTGCGACGCCGCCCTGGGCCTGAGGCGCTGCGGGACTCATCGCAACCGAACTTCGCAGCCGATCAGGACACACCGCCCGCCGAGGGCGGCGCGTTCAGTGAAACGCCGCCCCGGCTCGGGGATCATGAATGCGTCGACGGGGAAGCGAATGTCTCGCCCAGAACCAGATCGAACAGCCGATCCGGCCCGCCCGCCAGGGCCTGACGACCCAGCAGCGCCTGCCAGTGGTGCTCATCACCCCAGCGCTCACGCCACAGCCACAGCTGGCGAGTCGACTGGATCAGCGAGTACTCGGCGGTGAAACCGATCGCACCGTGGACCTGATGGGTGATCGCCGCGACTTTGCCGGCTGCCTCGGCCGCGCGGGCTTTGGCAATCGCCGGCGCAGACCCGATTCGGCCAGCCTCCAGGTCCTTGCCTGCCCAATCCAGAGCAGCCCGGGATGCTGCAATCTCTTCTGCAGCCAATGCCAAGGAATGCTGCACCGCCTGGAACTGGCCAATCGGACGTCCGAACTGAACGCGTGTGCCCGCCCATTCAAGGGTCAGTGCA
>CAIXXI010000176.1 GCA_903923345.1 uncultured Burkholderiales bacterium
GACCGTCATGGAGTTCTCGTTCGTGCGGTGCGGGTGGCTCTAACCATGCCACAGCCGGCATCGGCCGTTGACAGCACGGATGTCATTGTGGCGTTATGCCCGATCCTCACATAACGACAGATTGGAGACTTCGATGCAAGCGACATTTCGGATCGGTTCACCTTGGGCGTGCGTGGCCGCAATCGGCCTGAGTCTGACGCTGGGCGCCTGCGCAAACCTGAGTCCGACGACCCCTGCAGCGGGCTGGCAGCCGCTGTATGACAAGGGCAGCAATCTGAATGACTGGACACTGGTCGGTCAGGCCAACTGGCGCATCCAGGACGATTCACTGCAGGCCGATTTCCTTCAGAGCCAGGGGCCGAGCTATCTGGTGTCGAAAAAGACCCATGCGAATTTCCAGATCACCTCCGAGTTCTGGGTGGACTCGCAGACCAACAGCGGCATTTTCATCCGCTGCCAGGATCCGAAAAAAATCGGCGCGGACAACTGCTACGAGGTGAACATCTGGGACACCCGCCCGGATCAGTCTTATGGCACCGGAGCCATCGTCGATGTTGCAAAAGTCTCGCCGATGCCCAGGGCTGGCGGGCAGTGGAACACGATGGAGATCACCGCGCAGGGCGAGCGGCTGATCGTCAAGCTCAACGGCCAGACGACGGTTGATGTGGTCGATCGCAAGCTGGCCGACGGCCACATCGCGCTGCAGTACGGCAGCGGGGTCGTGAAGTTCCGAAAGGTGCTGATTCGGCCGCTCTAGTCGCGAGCAATGCCGCTGGCGTGTGATGAGCTGGCCTGGTTTCGGCTGGTTCATTGCTATGTCATCAAACCGACGCGGTGGTGTCACTGAACAGGCAGAGGGTGTCGGGGTTTCCGAAATGCCCTACTTCCCCTCTGTTCAGGATACGCCGCATGAAATTGATTACTTCCTCCCTCTACCTCGCCGTATTGGCCACGCTGGTTTCCTGCGGTGGGTCATCTGACTCTGTCCCGGTTGAAACCAAAACGACGATCGCCGTCATGGGTGATGTGCCCTACGGAACCGCGCCGACTGATGACTCGCAAGTCAAAGCCAACCCGGCCTTCATTGAAGCGATCAACAAGGACACCGATCTGTCACTGGTGATCCATGGCGGCGATATCCACTCGGGCAAGGAGTACTGCCTGGACAGCTACAACAAGACCGTCTCCAGTCAGTGGGCAGCCCTCAAACTGCCCCTGGTCTATGTACCGGGCGACAACGAATGGGCGGATTGCCACAAGGTCAAACAGGGTGGTGGCAGCTATAACGCCGGCACGCAGATCATCGACTACGTGGCAAACGGCAGTTACGAGAAGGGCGACCCGCTGAAGAACCTTCAGTTGGTGCGCTCGACTTTCTTTACCTCGCCCGGCAAGACACTTGGATCGGGGTCGGTGCAGGTTCATTCCCAGGCAAATGAATTCGACCCGGCCTACCCGGGCGATGCCAGCTACATCGAAAATGTGTGGTGGCTGCAGTCCCGCGTGATTTTCGTCACATTGAACGTGCCGGGTGGTTCAAACAATGATTCGGACATCTGGTACGGCACGCCGACGATGAGTACCGCTCAGACTCAGGAAATCGCCAACCGAACCGCAGCCAATATTCGCTGGCTCAACAATGCCTTCGGTCTGGCCAAGTCGATTGGCGCAGTGGGTGTTGTGATCCTGGTGCAGGGCGACATGTGGGACATGGATAGCAACTCATCCATCGTCAATGGACAGAACCACATCTACGGATACAAGCCTTTCATCGACCAGATCGCGGCCAACACCAAGTCATTTGGCAAACCCGTCCTGCTGATGAACGGCGACTCTCACGTGTATCGCGTCGATAATCCGCTCAAGAAGGGTTCTCCCTGCGTCATCGAGCCCAGCTCGAATGCTGCCGCGGTGGCCTGCAACAACTCGGCCGCTTCGAGCTACATGACGAGCGTGCAGTTCGGGAAAACCGATGCCTACGACAATCAGCCCTGGGGCTATGACGTGCCCAACTTCAAGCGCATCGTCTGGCATGGCCAGACGCTGGGTCTGGAGTACGTCAAACTGACGATCGATCCGGCAGCCAATGCGACCGCGTCCGATACCGCGTTTGGTCCGTTCAGCTGGACCCGAGTCAAGCCTTGATCTGAGTTGTGAGCCCGCCTGATTCGGCGGGCTCGATTGAATCGGGGGCACCTGCACGGTGCCCCTTATTCATTTCAGCCAGCCCTTGCGGTGGAAGTACCAGAACGGAAACGCCACGCTGATGACCATCAGGATCAGCGAAAACGGGTAGCCGTAGTCCCATTTCAGCTCGGGCATGTTCTCGAAGTTCATGCCGTAGATGCTGGCAATCAGGGTGGGGGGCAGCAGGGCCACAGCAGCTACC
The DNA here is from genome assembly GCA_903923345.1 of uncultured Burkholderiales bacterium. Lineage (GTDB taxonomy): Bacteria > Pseudomonadota > Gammaproteobacteria > Burkholderiales > Burkholderiaceae_E > UBA4615. Next base: position 2,390 of record CAIXXI010000176.1, read on the forward strand.
GAGAAGATTTTCACGACATTGCTCTGGTTGATATTGATGAAGCCGATGGTGGCATCCATCAGGAAATTGAGCTTGTCGAAGATGAAGGTCGTGTGGCCATCGAGTGATTCGATGTCGCTCAGAATCTGCTGGGCGCGTTTCGCCTGTGTCTTGTTCAGACGAGGCATTCTGGCGATGGC
>CAIXXI010000177.1 GCA_903923345.1 uncultured Burkholderiales bacterium
GTGACCATCCGGCCAGCGTATTGACCAGGGTGGATTTGCCGGCGCCATTGGCCCCGACCACGCCGACCACTTCACCTTCCCCGACCTCGATGCGATCCAGGTTCAAAGCGGTGTTGCCGCCGTAGAGGACTTTCAGACCGGAAGCCTGGAGTGTGGTGCCTGAATGGGCACGGGCAATCGAACTCATGCGGCCCGCCCCAGATAGGCTTCCAGCACGGCGCGGTCTCTCTGCACTTCGGCGGGTGTACCGATGGCGATGCAGCGGCCCTGATCGAGCACGACGATTCGATCGGCAACCGCCATGATCAGATCCATGTGATGCTCGATAACAATCATCGCGAGACCGTCACGCTTGAGCGTCAGCAGCAGTTGTGTCAGACGCTCCATATCTTCTCCGCCGAGCCCCGCGCCCGGCTCATCGAGCATCAGCACCTGCGCGCCGCCGCCGAATGCCAGCGCCACAGACAGCATGCGCTGCGTGCCGTACGGAATCGCGGTGGGCAGTCGCTCGTGGTACTCACTGCCGACCCCGAACCGCTCCAGGGTCATCCGGGCCTGCTCGACTGAGGCGGCACGCCGTTGCGAGGCGCGCCATGGGGTCAGGATGCTGGTTGAAAGGCTGCTGCCAGCGGTGTCATGCATCACCGCGAGCATGTTGTCCAGCACACTCAAGTCATGAAAGAACGCGTTTTGCTGGAAGGCGCGCTTCAGGCCCCGCTCGGGCAGGCGATGGGCGGGCACATCGGTGACGTCTTCACCACGCAGGTGAACCCGCCCCTGGCGCTTGACCATCGCGGTGACCGCGTCATAGCAGGAGCTCTTGCCGGCACCGTTCGGTCCGATGATGCCGAGCAATTCGCCAGCAGCCACCGACCAGCTGACGGCCTCCAGCGCGACCAGTTCGCCGTATCGAACCCCGAGGTCCTTGACCTCGAGGACGGGTTCACCGGCGGGGCGATTGCCTGCGGTCACTTTGCCTCGACCACCATCTTCTGGTTTTGCACGCTGAAGACATAGTGCTTCGAGGCGAGCTGACCGTTCGGTGCGAAGTTCATGTCGCCCAGGATGGTCTTGCGAAACGTGCCGCCCCGAATGCGCTTGGCGATGGCTTCGCGATCAAGGGACTTGACCTCATTGGCCGCCATGGCCCAGACCTGCAAGGAGGCTGCGCCCAGCGCCATGAACTTGTCCGGGGTCAGCTTGTGCATGCCCTGGACCTTGGCGATGTAGGTCTTGTTGACCGGGTTCGAGGCGAAGGGTTCGACATCCGGGAAATAGATGTCGGCACCGATCACGCCATTGGAGGCTTCGCCCGAAATGCCGATCACACTGGGTGCGATCGTGCCGACCGCCGCAATCAGCTGGCCGGGCACGCGGGCCTGGCGTGCCTGACGGATCAGGGCTGGCATGCCCAGGCCTTCGCTGGCATTGATGGCCACGGTGACATCCGGATTGGCCGCGCGCACATTGGTGATCGCAACCCTGAAGTCAGCCTGAGTGAAGGGGAACTTTTCCTCGGCCACCTTCTCGTAGCTGTAATTCAGCTTCTTGAGCTCGGCTTCAATCGAAGCCTGCGCACCGTTGCCATAGGCATCGTTCTGGGTCAGGAAGGCGACCCGCTTGGCCTTGAGGCGATTCGCGATGTAATCCGCGATGACCGCACCGTCTTGCGAATTGGAGCTGTTGAGCCGGATCGCCAGCGGATTGCCTTCGCCTGACAGGATGGGGTCGGCCTTCGAAATGGCGGTGATGTCGAGGATGCCCGCGCGGCTGATCACCGGCTGCATGGCCAGGGTGACCGGGCTGTTCCAGCCTTCGATGATCACCGAGACGCCGGCTGAAATCAGTTCATTGGCGCGCGAGACACCGACCGCCGGGGTCGATTCATCGTCGCGGGCTTCAATGACGATCTGCCGGCCGAGCACACCGCCCGATTCATTGATCAGCGCTGCCATCGACTGAATGGACTTGACCAGGTGCTGACCCTGCGGGCCTGCGCCGCCGCTCAGCGGGAAGATGACGCCGACTTTGACCGGCTGCGCGGTGGCTGTTCCTGCAAGCCCGAAGCCCGCAGTCAGTGCGAATGCGCAGGCGCGAATGAATGCTTTCATGCCGTGTTCCTCCTGGATGGATGCGGATCGGGTCAAACCTTGCGTTGCCCGAATTCCTTGTGTCGAGTTCGTCTTTGAAGCCTGCGCAGTGTAACGTCAGTGCGCCTTGCGTCTAAACATGAAGAACCGAAAATGACTGATCAGACTGTGCTCATCCTCGGTGCCAGTGGCGTGGTGGGGCATGCCGCGCTCGAGCATTTTCTGGGCCTGCCCGGATGGCGGGTGGTGAGTGCCTCACGTCGAACACCGCATGGGGCGCTGGCGCAGCGGGCCCAGCACCTGTCGATCGACCTGATGCGGCCCGATGAATGCGCTCATGCGATCGAATCGATTGGCGGTATCACGCACGTGGTCTACGCAGCCTTGTATGAAAAGCCCGGCTTGGTTCGGGGCTGGCGCGAGTCGGATCAGATGCAGACCAACCTTGCGATGCTGCGCAATCTGCTCGGTCCAGTGATTCGAACTTCGCCCGGTTTGCGCCATGTCAGCCTGCTTCAGGGCACCAAGGCCTATGGGGTTCACCTTCATCCGGTCGATGTTCCGGCACGAGAGGATCGAGCCCGCGATGCACATGAAAACTTCTACTGGCTGCAGGAAGACTTTCTGCGTGAGCAAGCAGCGAGGGCGGGCTTCGGGTTCACGATCTGGCGTCCCCAACTGGTCTTTGGAGATGCCCTGGGCGTTGCGATGAATCTGGTGCCGATCATCGGTGCCTATGCTGCAATCCGTCAGGCGCAGGGGCTGCCTTTCAGCTTTCCAGGCGGGCCTTCCAACATCCTCGAGGCCACGGATTCAAGGCTGATTGCGCGCGCCATGGCCTGGGCTGCACAAGCGCCAGCAGCCCGCAACCAGATCTTCAACATCACCAATGGCGACGTCTTCGTGTGGCGCTCGGTGTGGGGGCAGCTGGCTGACGCGTTGGGTGTGCCGGTTGGGCCGGATGAGCCGATCGCACTGGCCAACTACCTGCCAGCGCATGCGCCGGTCTGGGATGAGATCGTTCGCCGATTCGGATTGAAGGCGCCGCCCCTGACAGCGATCCTCGGCGAATCACACCACTACGCAGACTTCTGCTTCGGCACCCATGCGCGGCAGCAACCGCCTTCTGTGCTGGTCAGCACGATCAAATTGCGACAGGCCGGTTTTGCCGACTGCATCGATACCGAGCGCATGTTCCGTGACTGGATCGGTATTTTGCAACAGGATCGCATCCTGCCACCGCGGGCTTGATCCTCATGAACCTTGCCAAGGATGACAACGATGAGCACTGCCAACGATAGCGGTCTGCTGGTGGACACCGACTGGCTGCAGGCGCACCTGGACGATCCGGATGTCCGCATTCTCGACTGCACGACTTACATGACCCCGCAGCCGGTCGGGCCTTCTCGCATCGAGAGCGGCCGGCCGGACTGGATGAAGGCACACATACCCGGTGCGCAGCACGTGGACATGGTCGAAGACCTCTCGGATCCGATGGGCCGGTTTCCGTACACCCTGCCGTCGGAATCGCAGATCGAGGCCTTGATGTCACGGCTGGGCATCGGCAATCGGCATCGCATCGTGCTGTACGGGGCGCGTCACCCGATGGTCGTGACCCGTGCGGGGTGGGTGCTGCGCACGCTGGGCCATGAGGCAGTGTCCCTGCTGGATGGTGGCTGGGAGGCCTGGGTGGGCGAGGGCAGGCCGACCAGCCGTGCTGTGGCAACACCCGCGCCAGCTCAGTACCGGGCCAAGCGGATCTCTTCACGCCTGGCCGATGCGGATGCAGTGGAGCAGGCGATTCGATCGGGTTCGCCAATGCTGCTCAATGCCCTGTCGCCCGAGCAATTTCGAGGCACGGGCGGGGCGCATTATGGGCGGCCCGGACGCATTCCAGGCAGCCTCAGCCTGCCGGCGCGGGACTGCATCGATCCCCAGTCGGGTCGCTGGCGTTCACCGCCAGAGCTGTTGGGGCTGATGGGCGATGCAGGATTGAGCACAGCCGATGATGCGGTGATCGTGTATTGCGGCGGAGGCATTGCCGCCACGGCCACCGGATTTGCGCTGGAGCTGGCTGGTCGCACCCAGGTGTCGGTCTATGACAACTCGCTGCTCGAATGGTCGGCCGACCCAGCGCGCCCCATGCAGACAGACGGGACTTGAGCGGTACCGCGGGCCGTTGCAGGCTGGGCCTGCGCATCCGGATCAGCTGGTTCCAGCGGAATGATTGCCAAAGCCGTCGTCGACCACGACTTCGACCAGATTCGGGCGGCCGCTGCGAATGGCCTCATCGAGTGCCTGGCGCAGGCCACTCGGGTCCGTGACCCGCTGGGCCACCATGCCCATGCCCGTGGCCACCGACACGAAATCGATCGGCGGATCACTCATGTCCATGGCCACGAACTGGTCCGATTTGCGCCCGGCCAGCAGCCGCTCCTTGATGATCCGATAGGAGCGGTTATTGATGATGACGTAAGTGATCGGCAGGCGCAGGTGCGCGGCCGTCCAGAGCGACTGGATGGCATACATCGAGCTGCCATCGCCGAGGGTCGCAACCACGGGGCGGGCGGGTTGTGCCAGGCTGATGCCGATCGCACCCGGGGCGGCAAAACCCAGGCCGCCGCTGGCTAGACCATAGAAGCTGTTCGGGTCGCGCGCAGGCAGGAATTCGTTGAGTGCCGCGGTCGCGGTCAGGGCTTCTTCGACCACGATGGCATTGTCCGGAAGCGCATCAACCACACTCATCATGGCGAATCGCGGGTCGATCGGTTGGCGTGAGGCCAGTGCCGTGACGGCATCTCGCGCGCGTCGATTGCGTGCGGTCCAGTTGCGATCCGCGAGTTCGGCGATGCGTTGTTCAGCAGCGCTGGCCTGCGCTTGAGTCCGCCGCGCCCGCAGGACCGGCAGCAGCGCTCGCAGCGTTTCCTTGACGTCGGCACGCAGGGCGAGTTCGGTCGGGTAGTTCTTGCCCAGCTCCCATTCGCGCTCGCTCAGATGCAGTACCGGCAGGCCATCGGGCAGTGGGTCCACGGTTCCCAGTGGCGACATCCGCAGCAGGTCTGCACCCAGGCAGAACAGCAGGTCATGCGGCGACAGCGATTCCCGGGCCTTCGATTGATTGCGGGTGAGATCGCCCATGCAGGCCGGATGCTCGACCGGGAAGCGGGCGTTGTAGGCGATCGGCTCCTGGAAAACAGCCGCACCCAACAGCATGGCGAGTTCGCCCGCCTCGGCAAAGACATCGCGCTGGGCCAGTTCCCGCCCTGCGATGATGACCGGGCGATTCGCTGAAAGCAGCCGGTCGGCCAACTCGATCAGGGCTTCGTCAGAGGGGCGGGTGGCCGGGCTGATGCGGGTCGGATGACCCATATCAAGATCGGCTTCGTCATCGAGGATGCAGCCGGGCAGGCTGATAAACACCGGTCCCATCGGCGGCGTCATCGCAATTTTGGCTGCGCGACGCACGATGCGGGGCAGGTCTTCGATCCGCGTCACCTCGACCGCCCACTTCACCAGCGGCTGTGCGATGGGCACCAGCGGTTCGTACAGGAGCGGCTCCTGCAGGCCATAGCCGACCTCGTACTGGCCCGCGGTGACGATGATCGGAGAGCCCGAAAACTTGGCGCTGTACAGCGCACCCATGGCATGACCCAGCCCAGGGGCGCAATGCAGGTTGACCGCAACCAGCTTGCCACTGGCCCGGGCAAAGCCATCCGCCATGCCCAGCACGACCGACTCCTGCAGGCCGAGCACGTATTTGAGTTCAGGAAAGCGTGGCACCGCTTCCATGATGGCGAGTTCGGTCGTGCCCGGATTGCCGAAGAGGTGCGTCACGCCTTCGTCGACCAGCAGTTTCAGAAAGGCGTCGCGTCCGGTGATTCGCATCATGAGTTCCTGTTGGGTCAGATCAGCCCTTGGGGGCTGCGGTGCGCTTGGGCCATAGGCCGGCGATCAGAATGATGGCCGCAGCCAACGCGAAACCGATCGACAGCTTGCTGTGCAGAAAGATCATCGGATCGCCGTCGGAAATCGACAGCGCCTGACGTACCGAGCGCTCGAAGATCGGACCCAGCACATAGGCGAGGATGACGATGCCCAGATCGAATCCATGCCGACGCAGGAAGTAGCCCACGAAACCAAAGACCACCGCGACCACCACATCCGCCGGGTTGCCGCTGTTGGAGTACACGCCGATGAGGCATACCAGCAGAATCATCGGGGTGAGATAGGCCCGGGGGATGTCCAGGATCTTCACGAACAGGCCAATGAGTGGCAGGTTCAGCACCAGCAGCATGATGTTGCCGATGTACATGCTCGCCACCACGCCCCAGAAGACCTCGGGTGAGCGTTCAAGGATCTGCGGGCCGGGTGCGACGCCGTGGATCATGAACGCACCCAGAAGCAGCGCCGTGATCGCGTTGGCAGGGATGCCCATGCACAGCAGCGGCACGAATGCGCCGGTGGTACCGGCATTGTTCGCTGCCTCGGGACCAGCCAGACCTTCCACCGCACCCTTGCCGAATTCCTCGGGGTTTTTGGACAGTTTGCGTTCCACGGCGTAAGAGAGGAAGGACGCAATGACCGCACCGCCCCCGGGCAGCAGTCCGACCAGAAATCCCAGCACGGTGCCCCGGCCGACCGGACCGACCGAACGCCGTGCCTCTTCAGCCGTGGGCAGAAAGCCTGCCAGCCCTTTTGGCGGGGCCAGAATTTTCAGCTCGCTTTCTTCCTTGCGAGCCATGAACAGCACCTCCGACAACCCGAACAGCCCGATGGCCAGCGGCACGAGATTGACGCCATCGGCCAGCGTGAGGATGTCGAAGGTCAGCCGTGGCGTCATGGTCATCGGGTCCAGCCCGATCGTACCGAGCAGGAGTCCGAACGCAGCCATCAGCAAGGCGCGGGGCAGCGAGCCGCCCGACATGTAGGTGACCATGGACAGTCCCGCCAGCATCATCATGGCGTATTCGGACGGCCCGAAGGCGAGCACCATTTTGGCCAGCGGCGGCGACAGGAAGCTGATCGCAATCACGCCAAGGGTACCGGCCACGAATGACCCGACGCCGGCAATGAACAAGGCCGAACCCGCCCGGCCTTTTCGGGCCATCTCGTAGCCATCCAGACAGGTGACCACCGATGACGCCTCGCCGGGGATGCGCATGAGCACCGAGGTGACCGTGCCCCCGTAGGCCACGCCGTAGTAGATGCCCGAGAGCATGATGATGGCCGAGGTCACGTCCATCTTGAACGTGATCGGCAGCAGGATGGCGATGGTGGTGAGCGGGCCCAGTCCGGGCAGGATGCCGACCACCGTGCCGAGGAACGCTCCGATGAAGCAATAGAGCAGATTCTCGGCCGTCAGGACGATCGCAAATCCGTTAAGTAGCGCTTCCATGTTCAGTCCCGGGTCAGCGCACGAGCGACAGGAAGGCGCGCTCGATCGGGCCGGTCGGCAGATCGACGCGCAAGAGCCAGGCAAAGCACACCAGGCCGATGACGGATGCCGCCGCGCCATAGATCAGCGCACTGAGCCAGGAACGGCCTTCTGCAAATCGAACCAGCAGGATCGATACCGCGAACGCGGTCAGTACAAAGCCTGCGAAGGCAGACCCGATGGCCAGCACGACCAGCGCGAGGCAATACAGTCCGAAGGTGGAACGCGTGCGGCCGAGTTCGGCAGCATCGATCGTCTCGGTGTCACCGTCTTCGGTCGCGCCATCGCGTCCAGGCCAGATCAGCACGATCACGGCCAGGCCCACACACACACTGGCCACGATCATGGGCCACAAGCCCGGACCGGGGCCATCCAGGGCCCATCGCTCCAGGCCCCATGCCTGCCACAGCCCGACCAGGGCGGTAGCCAGCAACGCGAGCGTCGCCAGCCGCACGCCCGATCCGGGTCGGACGGCTGACGCCTGAGTCGGCGGTTGGGGTGTGCTGCCTGAGCCCGCCATCAGCGCTTCTTCGCCATGCCGGTTTCCTGAAGAATCGGCATCAGGTCCGCTTCGATGCTCTTCAAATAAGCCTTGTACTCAGGCCCGCTGCGCCAGACCGGTTCAATGCCCAGCTTGGCGATCTGATCGGTGACCGACTTGTCGTTCATGCAATCCGCCAGCGCGGCGTCGACCCGCTTCTTGATCGCGGGGTCCACGCCAGTCGGATAGGCATAGCCGAACGGCCCGCGGGTCATGGCGTTGTAGCCCAATTCCTTGAGGGTCTTGACGTCAGGGTAGTCGGGCCAACGGGCCGGCCCTGCTGCGGCCAGAAACCGCAGCTTTCCGGCGTCGATCTGAGGGCGCATCTCGGCGACAGTCTGGATCACGGCATCCACATGGCCGCCCACGCACTGGGAAACCGCCTCCAGGCCTCCGCTGAAGACGACCCAGCGAAAGCGCGCGCCGGTGGCCTTGGCCAGCTGGAACATGGCCACGACGTTGGTGATGTTGTTCGAACCATAGGTGACCAGGCGCTTTTTGCCTTCAGCCACAAGGTCTTCGATCGACTTGATCGATGAGCCCTCGCCCACACCGATGCCATAACGCAACTCAGCCACCTGGCCGATGATGTCAAAGCCGTCCCAGGGGTTGTATTTCACATCCATGCCGGCGGGCACGGTGATGTGGCTCGAGATGGCTGCCATGCCGATGGTGTAGCCGTCGGGCGCAGCACTGGCGAGCGTGCTGGCACCCAGCGCTCCGGCGCCACCCACCACGTTTTTCACGATGACCGTGCCTTGCAGCCGCTTTTCCAGGGCCTGCGCGATGATGCGCGCGGTCAGGTCGGTGGACGCGCCTGCAGCATTGGGGTTGATGAGGGTGATCTCGCGCGCCGGCCATTTTGCGGATTGGGCACGGGCTGCTGGAAAGGTGGCCGCGGCCAATACCGCGCTGGCTGCACGAAGTGCGGTTCTGCGTTGCATTTGAGTGTCTCCCTGGTCAGGTTGGCCTGCGGTCCGTGTGACCAGCCAGCCGATGCCCCGCTGTGCGGGTGCAGCGCGAGTGTACTGCGCGATTGAGGGACCGTGAATGCCGGATTCTGCTCAGTCGACCGGGCGGCACTGTCAGCGGGTTTCAGCCTGCTGGTAAGCTCCCGGACAACCTTCAACCGCGGTCAACCGCTTTCCTGCAAAGACGCCATGTTCTACGACACCGCTGCCGACAATCACGGACTGAAACACAATCCCTTCAAGGCACTCATCGTGCCTCGCCCCATCGGATGGATCGGGACCCGCAGCAAGGCGGGCGTCTGCAATCTGGCTCCTTACAGTTTTTTCAATGCGGTCAGTGATCAGCCGCCGGTGGTCATGTTTTCTTCA
>CAIXXI010000178.1 GCA_903923345.1 uncultured Burkholderiales bacterium
TGATCCAGTTGGCGTCGTCGCGGTTCGGAAAATCGCGATGGGCGTGGGCGCCACGGCTCTCCTTGCGAGCCTCGGCTGACACGATGGTCGCCTTTGCCGTCTCGACCAGATTGTCGAGTTCGAGCGCCTCGACGCGTGCGGTATTGAAGACCTTGGACTTGTCGCCCATGTGCACGGACTGTGCACGGTCGGCCAGCTCAAAGATTTGCCTGACGCCTTCCGAGAGCAATTCGGACGTCCTGAACACACCGCAATGGGTCTGCATCGAACGACGGATGTCATTGGCGACATCCTGCGTGTTCTCGCCCGACTTGGACCCTTCGAGGCGGGCCAGTCGCGACAGGGTCGAATCACCCGCCTGAGCGGGCAGCGAACGATGCCCCTGGTCCTTGAACCGGGCCTCGACGATGTGATTGCCTGCCGCCCGACCGAACACCAGCAGGTCAAGCAGCGAATTCGTGCCGAGGCGATTTGCACCGTGAACCGACACGCAGGCGCACTCGCCAATCGCGTACAGCCCCTCGACCACCGCATTCGGGTTGCCATTCTTGGGCGAAACAACCTGCCCATAGATGTTCGCGGGAATGCCACCCATCTGGTAGTGGATGGTCGGCACCACCGGGATCGGGTCACGGATGGGATCGACGTTGGCGAACTTGATCGCAATCTCCCGAATGGAGGGGAGCTTCTTGGTGATCTTCTCGGCACCGAGGTGGTCGAGTTTGAGCAGCACGTAGTCACCGTCCGGGCCGCAACCACGGCCTTCCTTGATCTCCTGGTCCATGGACCGGGAGATGAAATCGCGCGGTGCGAGGTCCTTGAGCGTGGGCGCATAACGCTCCATGAATCGCTCGCCATCCTTGTTCAGCAGGATTCCGCCCTCGCCGCGAACGCCCTCGGTGATCAGAACACCCGCTCCAGCAACACCGGTCGGGTGGAACTGCCAGAACTCCATGTCCTCTAGGGGAATGCCCGCTCGAGCGGCCATGCCCATGCCATCACCCGTGTTGATGAACGCATTGGTGGAAGCGGCCCAGATCCGGCCCGCACCGCCGGTTGCCAACACGGTCACCTTGGACTCGAGCACCATGACATCGCCGGTTTCCATCTCGAGGGCGACGACACCCACGACCGCACCCTCGGCATCGCGCACCAGGTCCAGCGCCATCCATTCGACGAAGAATTGCGTGCGTGCCCGAACATTGCGCTGATACAGCGTGTGAAGCAGCGCATGCCCAGTGCGGTCTGCCGCAGCGCAGGCGCGCTGAACCGGTTTTTCACCGAAATTCGCGGTATGGCCACCAAAAGGACGCTGATAGATCGTGCCGTCTTCGTTGCGATCAAAAGGCATGCCGAAATGCTCAAGCTCATAAACGACTTGAGGCGCCATCTTGCACATGTACTCGATCGCATCCTGATCGCCCAGGTAGTCCGACCCTTTGACGGTGTCAAACATGTGCCAGTACCAGTTGTCCTCGCTCATATTGCCGAGCGAGGCACCGATACCACCCTGAGCAGCCACAGTGTGCGAGCGGGTCGGGAAGACTTTCGAGAGGACGGCCACGTTGTAGCCGGCTTCTGCAAGTTGGAGCGAGCAGCGCATGCCGGAGCCGCCAGCGCCGACGATCACCGCATCGAAGCGGCGCCGCGGCAAGCCGTTGGCCAGCTGGTTGATGACTTCTGCCATGTCAGACCCTCCAGAGAATGATCACCGCCCACAGGGCGTATCCAAACAACGCCAGCACCGTCGCAACCTGAAGAAACAGTCGCACCCCGGTCGGCTTGATGTAGTCCATATAGATATCCCGGATGCCGACCCAGGCGTGCCAGATCAGGGCAACCACCGCGAGCAGGGTTGCCACCTTCATCCAGGAGGCTGAAAAAAGACGAGCCCAGGTGCCGTAGGTGAGCTCCGGGGTCAATACA
>CAIXXI010000179.1 GCA_903923345.1 uncultured Burkholderiales bacterium
GCGCTGGCCGGCATCGATGACCGCCATGAGGCCCTGTCGGCCGCGTGGCTGGCCGAGTATTTCGGTCCGCAGGTGACCGAGCCGGTGCGCCTGCATGTTCAGGCCAAGCGCTATCTGTGCGCCAGCGACCGCGATTACCTGAGCCTGCTCAGCGACGACTCAGTCCGCTCGCTCCACTTGCAGGGCGGGCCGATGAATGAGGTCGAGGCGCGGGCATTCTGTCAGCAGGACGCAGCTGACCAGGCGGTCAGGCTGCGCCTCTACGATGATCGGGCCAAGGACCCGCAGGCCGCGACGCCGCCTTTCGAGCACTTTCTGGCGGCGATCGAGAGGGCCCGTCTGCATTCTGCAGTGCGCTGAGCGCGGCTGGCGCTCATTCCGTGCGGATGTTCCCCGACCGGACAATCCGTTCGTTCGCATCGAATTCACGCCGCACGAGGGCTGCGAAATCGGCCTGCGACAGGGGCGCAGGCAGGTTATCGAAGTCGAGCAGCTTCTGGCGAAAATCCGCCTGCGCTAGGATTCTGTTCACTTCTTCGTTCAATCGCTGCACCACCGACCTTGGCGTGGTGGCCGGTGCGAACACACCGAAGGTCGAGGTCAGGTTGGCATCCGGGTAACCGAGTTCGGCCAGGGTGGGCGTTTCCGGGTGCGATTCCAGCCTGCGCGGTGCGCCCACGGCCAGCAGGCGCAGCGAGCCTTTTGCCACGTGCGGGTTGAGCGCGGCGCTCGGGTTGCTGGTGAGCAGCTCGAACTGCCCGCCGACCGCATCGGTGATCACCTGCGCGCCGCCCTTGTAGGGCACATGCACCAGGTCGATCCGGGCCTTGTCCTTGAGCTGCTCGACCATCAGGTGACCCACGCTGGCCACGCCCGAGGTGGCGACCCTGAGTGACCCCGGCCTGGCGCGCGACTGCGACAACACATCGGCAAAACTGCGGCCGCTGAAGAATTGCGTGCCCAGCACATAGACCGGCGAGAACATCACGCTGGCCACCGGGATCACGTCGGTCAGCGGCTCATAGGGCAGCTTCATCAGGTGCGGATTGATCGTGATCGGGCTGACTGCGGCAAACCCGAAGGTGTGCGCATCGTTGGACTTGGCCATGGCATCCATGCCGATGCTGCCGCCACCGCCGCCCTTGTTTTCGACCACCACCTGCACGCCCAGGCGTTCGGCCAGGCGGGGCGCAAGCAGCCGTGCCACCGAATCGCTGACACCGCCGCCGGGATAGACCACGATCAGCCGGATCGGCTTGGAGGGCCAGGACTGAGCCCAGGCGTTGGACCCGATCGCGAGCAGGCCAAGCATCCCAACCAGCAGTGCGCCCGCGCAGCGGATCAGCCGACGCCCTGATCGCCCGGCTCTCGTCTTCGTGTCCAAATCGGTCATTCCCTCAGTTTCTGAGCATGTGCTCGTATTGCCCGCCCATCACCTGCCCGATTGGCGTGCCGCCTCGAATCGCCTGCGCCATGGCGGTTTCACGGGCCACGATCGACTCGGCGGTCTGAAGCACGCGTTCGAAATCAGCTGCCGCAATCACGATGACCGCACTGCGGTCGGCAAAGACGTAATCCCCGGCGTGCACGGTCAGATCGCCGATCGAGATCGGGATATTGGTCCCCTGTTCGACCACCCGGCCGCGCGCGGTGAGCGCGGTCAGGCTGCGACTCCACACCGCAAAGCCCATGCCGATGGCCTCATCGATGTCGCGCACCGGACCGTCTGCGATCACGCCGGCGACACCACGGGCCTGAGCACCCACCGACAGCAAGCCGCCCCAGCAGCCGGCTTCGACGCCGCTGCGATGCTCGATCACGATGACATGGTCGGGCCCGGCGAGTTCGATGGCCGTGCAGCACAGGTGAATCGGCGGACCGGGCGGTGGCGAACCGGTGCCCAGCTTCACCGTCACAGCCATGCCAGCGATGCGTCCGGTGCCCGAGCGCTGGGGCAGGTCGCTGACAACCCCCCGGATGCCAAGCTTGTCCATCGCATCGGACAAGGCACAGGCGTCCAGGCGCCTGAGCCGGGCGATGGCGTCGTGTGTCATGAAGTGGGTCTCCAGCAGGGGCATGACCTGAACCCGCGTGGCGCATGACGGATGAAGCGCTGCGTGTACAGGTGATCTGACAGCGTGCATGATGCCGCAGCCGATCATTTCCTGCATGAGGTCCTCGTGTCGAATCCAAGCACGCGGCTGGGCTTTCTCGTTCCGCCCGGCAACCCAACCACCGAGCCCGAGATGTTCCGGCTGGCGCCTGCCGGGGTCTCGGTGCACTTCACCCGCATGAACGCCAGTGGCGAGACCGGTTCGCATCTCGGGCAGGAGGCTCGCAACCTGAGCCAGATCGCCCACCTCGATGAGGACGTGCGGCGCATGGCGCTGGTCTTTCCGCAGGTGATCGTGATGGCACACACCGCGAGCAGCTACACCCTGGGCCGACAGGCTGAGGCCGAGCTGGTCGAGCGGCTCAGTGCTCAGACTGGTGTGCCCTTCATCACCGCCTTTGGCAGCGTGATCGCAGCCCTGTCGCATCTGGGCATCGCCCGGATCGCAGTGGGCACGCCCTATGGCTCGGAGTGGACCGCACGCGGTCGGGCCCATCTCGAGGCGCATGGCATCGAGGTGGTCGATGCCCGCAATCTCGAGAATGTCCGCAATATCTACGATGAAACGCCGCAGCGGGCGATGGGGCTGGTGCGCAGCCTCGATACCCGCCGCGCCCAGGCGGTGTTTCTGAGCGGCGTGGGCATGCCGACCCTCGATGCCCTGCAGCCCCTCGAAGACGAGCTCGGCATGGCTGTTCTCTCGAGCGCATCGGCGATGATGTGGAATGCCCTGCGTATTGCCGGGGTGTCGACCCCGGTCCCCGGCTTTGGCCGTCTCTTGACTCAGGAACGATGATGATTCGCCGAACCCTGCTTTCGGCAGCGCTGGTGCTGTCTGCAACGCTCTACTCGGGCGCCGTGATGGCGCAGGCCCAGAACTTTCCCGACAAACCGCTGCAGCTGATCGTGCCGTTTGCACCGGGCGGCAATGCCGACATCGTGGCCCGCGTGATCGCACAAGGCCTGTCGGATGAGCTCGGTCAGCCGGTTCTGGTGGTCAACAAGGCCGGCGCCAATGCGGCGATCGGCGCTGAATTCGTGGCCCGCGCCGCGCCCAATGGCCTGACGCTGTTGTTCGCAACCGCGGAAACCCATGCCCTGAATCCGCACCTGCGCAAGTCGCTGCCGTATGACGCCGTCAACGACTTCGTCTCGATCGGCATCGTCGACCGCTTTCCGTTCTCACTGGTGGTCAACCCGACGGTGCCCTCGGGCAGCCTGACCGAGTTTGTGGCCCATGCAAAGCGCAACGACGGCAAGCTGAATTTCGCGTCCTGGGGCAATGGCAGCACGTCCCAGATTGCCTTCGAGCAGATCAAGCAGGTGGCCGGTATCCGGCTGGAGCATGTGCCCTTTCAGGGGGCTGCGCCCGCAATCACCGCCGTGGCGGCTGGCGATGTTCAGGCATTCGTGGTGCCTTTGTCGGTGGCCCTGCCGCACGCCAGTGCCGGGCGGGTGAAAGTGCTGGCGGTGACCAGTGCCGCGCGTGAACCGGCTGCGCCGAACATTCCGACCGCCACCGAGCAGGGTCTGCCGGTCGTGATCAGCGGGTGGCATATTCTGGCTGCGCCGGCCGGCACGCCGGCACCGGTGCTGGCGCGGCTCAACGCAGCGCTGAATGCGGTCAATGCCAAGGCGGATATCCGCGAGAAGCTTGTTCGCGCGGGCGTTCAGCCGGCCAGTTCCAGCCTGGAAGAGGTTGCCCAGATGGTGCGCACCGAATATCGGCGATGGGGCGAAGTGGCCCGCAAGGCCGGGCTGGAGCCACAATGAGTTCGGCGGCCTGAGGCCAGCCGCGCTGCACTGAACAGAACAGAACACACAAGGAGACACGATGAACACCCGACGCAGAATCATGCTGGCATCC
>CAIXXI010000180.1 GCA_903923345.1 uncultured Burkholderiales bacterium
ATCACTTCGTCAGCAACGAAGAGGATGTCGTGCTTGCGCAGCACGGCTTGAATCCTCGGGAAATAGCCGGCCGGGGGCACGATCACGCCGCCTGCGCCCTGCACCGGTTCAGCAAAGAAGGCTGCGATGGTGTCGGCGCCTTCGCGGGCAATCAGTGCTTCGAGGTCGGCGACCAGACGGTCGACCATCTGTTCCTCGGTCTCGCCCGGATGCGTCGAGTGATACAGGCTCGGGCAACCGGTGCGCAGCACGCGTCCGATCGGCAGGTCGAAGTCGGTGTGGTTGTAGGGAATGCCGGTCAGGCTCGCGGCCATCACTGTCACACCGTGATAGCCGCGCTCACGGGCAATCAGCTTTTTCTTTTCGGGCTTGCCAATCGCATTGAAGTAGTACCAGATCACCTTCACCGCGGCATCGTTTGCCTCTGATCCCGAGTTGGCAAAAAGTGCCTTGTCCATCCCGAGATGGCGGGTCATGGCGAGCAGCCGCTCGGAGAGCTCGATGGACGGCTCATTGGAGCGCCCGGCAAAGATCTGGTAGTAGGGCAGGTCCTGCATCTGCCGGATCGCGGCATCGACCAGGCGCTTTTCGGAAAAACCCAGAGCGGTGCACCACAGGCCGGCCATGCCTTCCAGGAAGCGGTTGCCCTGATCGTCTTCGACGTACACACCGTCGCCCTTGCGGATCACCATCGGACCGGTCGCTCCGAAGGTGTTCAGCGGGGTGTAGGGATGGATCAGGTTGCGGACGTCTTCGCGGACGTTTTCATCATGGGTACGGGTCATGGCAGCAGGTTCCGTCGGTGGCGTGTGGTTACGTCGAAGGCGAACTCCAAGGTTACCCTGTGCGAGGCGACAGGGCAGGCCTGCGTTTCAGGTATCGCTTGATTTTTCCAGGCTTGGCTGCGTTCTTCGCTGCCCGGCCATGGCTTCGCTGATCGCGGCGGCTGCCTCGATCACGTCGCTCGCCATGGCCCGGATGGTCGAAGGTCGCAGCCGTTCGATCGGGCCGGACAGTCCGATGGCAGCGATCACCGTGCCCGAGGGGTCGCGCACGGGGGCAGCCAGGCCGCCGACGGCTTCGCGCCATTCGCCCCGATTGACCGCAAATCCTTGCTGACGGATGCGCTCGAGTTCGCGCACAAACTCGGTGCGGCTGGTGATTGTGCGCGGCGACCAGGCTTTCAGGCGATGGATCACCGGGGCCAGCTGAGCTTCGGGCAGCCAGGCCAGTTGCGCCTTGCCGGTGGCCACGCAATGGGCCGGTGCTCGGCCACCAATTTGAGTGCTGACGATCACCGGTTCGCGGCTGTCGAGTTTGTGAACGTAGACCACCTCGTTGCCGTCGAGCACCGAGAGGTGGACCGTCTCGCGGCTGCGCTCGAGCAGCCATTGCATCCAGACTTGCGCCACCCGCCTGAGGTCGAGGTTGGCCAGCACCGAAGAGCCTAGCTCCCATAGGCGGATCGAGGCGGAATAGGTGCCACCGGCTTCATCCCGGTTCACGTAACCCAGCTCGACCAGTGCCTGCAGCAGCCGATGCACATTGCTCTTGCCGATCCCCAGCGCCAGGGAGAGTTCAGTCACGCCCCTTGGGCGTTCCGAGCGGGCGAGTGCTTCGAGCAGGCCAAGGCCCTTGATCAGTGTGTTGTTCACAAATAAGGAACGGGTTGTCTATTTCGCAGAATCTAGTCGAAGTTCGCCGGAATGGTCAATGCAGCGATAGCATCAGCCCCATGGCCCATTCAAATCCAATTGATCTCGAACTCACCAGCGCTCACTGGGGCGCCTACGAAGTGCGGCGCGAAGGGGGGCAGGCCATTGGCCTGGGTGCCTATCGAGGCGATCCCGCGCCCTCGCCGATCGGCCTGGCGATGTGGGACGCCTACCGCTCGCCCTTGCGCATCCAGCGCCCGGCCGTGCGGGCCGGCTGGCTGAAGGCGCATGAGCGCGGCGAAGTGCCCGACGCAGCGAGTCATGGGCCGGGACGAGGGCGCGAGCCTTTCGTGGAAGTGTCGTGGGAGCGGGCCATCGAGCTGGTGTCCGGTGAATTGCGCCGTGTGATCGATACACACGGTAACCGTTCGATTTTCGGCGGCTCTTATGGTTGGTCGAGTGCCGGGCGCTTTCATCATGCGCAGAGCCAGGTGCACCGCTTTCTCAATGCAACCGGCGGCTATGTGCGCCATGTCGACAGTTACAGCCTGGGCGCCGGGCGCGCGCTGCTGCCCCATGTGATCTGTTCCATGGATCACCTGCTGGGCAACCAGCATGATTGGGGCACGCTGCAGGCCCACACCCGGCTCTTCGTGAGTTTTGGTGGTGCACCCGCGCGCAATGCCCAGGTCGGGGCGGGTGCGGCTTCGGAGCACCGATTGCCTTCGGGGCTGGCTGCGCTGGCAGGTGCCGGGTGTCGGCTGATCAATTTCAGTCCGGTCCGTGCCGACCTTGAGGTGCCCAGTGCGATGGTCGAATGGATTCCGATCCGACCGGGCACCGACACCGCTGTCATGTTGGCGCTGGCCTGCGAGGTCATCAGGGCAGGCCGGCACGATGCGGCCTTTCTGGCCCGGTATTGCGTGGGCTTCGAGCGCTGGGCCGACTACCTGCTGGGCCGAATCGACGGTGTGGTGCGCGATGCCGAATGGGCTGCACCGATCGCCCAGGTGTCGGCGCAGCGTCTGCGCGATCTGGCCGGACAGATGAGCCAGACCCGCTGCCTGATCAATGTCGCCTGGTCCTTGCAGCGCGCCGATCATGGCGAGCAGCCCTTCTGGTCGGCGGTCGGGCTGGCTGCCGTACTGGGGCAGATCGGGCTGCCGGGCGGTGGATTTGCGCTGGCCTATGGGCCGAGCAACGCAGTGGGCAGCCCGCACCGGCTGGTGCCCGGCCCGGTGCTGCCGCAGGGCGATAACGCGGTGCCCGACTTCATTCCGGTGGCGCGCATCGCCGACATGCTGATGTCGCCGGGCGAGCCGTTTACCTACTGTGGCCAGAATCGCCAGTATCCGGACATCCGGCTGGTGTACTGGGCCGGTGGCAATCCCTTTCATCATCACCAGGACCTGCATCGCCTGGCAAAAGCCTGGCAGCGCCCACAGAGCATCGTGGTGCATGAGCAGTTCTGGAATGCTCACGCCAAGATGGCCGACATCGTGCTGCCCGCGAGCTGCATGCTTGAGCGCGATGACATCGGCCATGCAACCCGCGATCCGCTGATGATCGCCATGCGCAAGGTCTGTGAGCCGCCGGGTCAGGCCCGCGACGACTATGCCATCTTCAGCGACATCGCCCAGTCACTGGGTTGCGAGGCCACCTTCACCGAGGGCCGCGATGTGCGGCAGTGGCTGCAGGCTTTGTATGGCGGTGCGCAGGAGCGCTTGGCAAAGCTTGATGTCGAGTTGCCCGAGTTCGATGCATTCTGGAGTGCGGGCGGGGTGCGGCTGCCGGACAACGATCGACCGGTGGTGACACTTGAAGCCTTTCGGGCGGATCCGATGGCGAATCCCTTAGGCACGCCCAGCGGCCTGATCGAACTGTTCAGTGAACGGATCGATGCCTGGGGCTATGCCGACTGTCTGGGTCATCCGGCCTGGTTGGAGCCGGCTGAATGGCTGGGCAGCCCTTTGGCGCAGCGGTTCCCGCTGCACATGCTGTCCGATCAGCCGCACACCAAGCTGCACAGTCAGCTCGACCACTCGGCGTACAGCCTGTCCAACAAGGTGGCGGGTCGAGAGCCGGTGATGATCAGCCCGGCCGATGCGGCTGCGAGAGGCATTGCCGACGGCGACCTGGTGCGGATCTTCAATGATCGGGGTGCCTGCCTGGCTGGGGCGCGGGTCTCGGATGCGATGCGCGACGGCGTGGTCAAACTCTCGACCGGGGCCTGGTGGTCACCGCAGGTGCCGGGTGATGCGACCTCACTCGATCTGCATGGCAATCCGAACACCCTGACCCGTGACGCAGGCGCCTCCTCGCTGTCGCAAGGCTGTGCTGCGCAGACCTGCCTGGTTCAGATCGAGCGCTACCTGGACGAAGCGCCCGCCCACCATGCGTACGAGCTGCCGCACTTCATGGGCTCGGATGAGCTGAAAGACTGGGCGCCAGCGGGCACATGATAGAAGCCGGCCAACAGGCTGGCGACCAGCAAAAGCGGCAAGGCGAGGCTGAAGGGGCGCTGCAGTGGCGACATGGCAGGAGCGGTGGGAGCGGTTCGAAGCCTGACTATGGCTGGTGCAACGACCCATTGGCCGTTTCGCGGATGATCGGTTGACGACCCCGGACAAGCCGCCCGGGTAAGGCACCCGTGGCTTCGCCATCACGCATGATCTCGATGCCGCTCACAAAGGTGTGGCGATACCCGTCGGCGCGCTGCATCAGGCGCCGCCCGCCTGCAGGCAGGTCACGCACCACCTGGGGGGCGTGCAGGCGAAGGTTGTCGAAGTCGATGAGGTTCAGGTCGGCCTTGGCACCCGGCAAGATCACGCCCCGGTCGGTCAGACCCACGGCATGGGCGGTGGCCCGGCACTGCCGCTCGATCAGGGTTTCCAGGTCGATGCGACCGTGGGGGCGGTCGCGCCCCCACCACTGCAGCAGCGTGGTCGGAAAGCTCACATCGCAGATGCTGCCCACGTGCGCGCCGCCATCGGACAGGCCGGGGATGGCGAACGGATTGAGCAGCATCTCGCGCACCACGTCCAGGTTCTTGCCGCTCCAATTGAGCGACGGCGTGTAGATGAGTGCGCGCCCATCGTCTTCGAGCAGCCAGTCGTAGACCACCTCAAGCGGCGAGCGGCTTTCACGGGCCGCCGTGGCGCCCACCGAGGTGGAGGGATCGGGCTCGTAATTGGGTGGCGTGCCCAGACGGAACATGCCATCGAATGAATCAATCATGCGGCTGCCCAGCAGCCCCTTCTTATCGACCTGATTGCCCTCGATGATGGCGCGGCGCACCTGTGGGTCTCGCATGCGGGCCACCCGCTCGGCCAAGGGCAGGTCTTTGATGGCGCGGTACGCGGGGCTGTAGAGGAACGGGTTGAGTGTGACGTCCAGACCCAGCAGCAGCCCGACCGCACGGGCGGCCACCTGGCCGCGCAGGGTCACGCCGCGTTGTGCCGCCTGAGCGCAATGGGCCAGGGTGTCTTTCCACATGTCGGGGCGGCCGTCGAACTGCGCGACCGAAATCGAGACCAGTGCGCCTGACTCGCGCCCCAGGCGCTCCAGCAGATCAAGTTCTTCCTGCTTGTGCAGCTGGTCGCTCACGAATTGCAGCACGCCGCCTTCTTTGCCCACGGCCCGTGCGATGGCCACCAGTTCATCGGTTTCAGCGCGCAGCGTGGGAACCGGCTCACCCCGAATGCTCTTGTGATTGATGTGGCGCGACGACGAGAAGCCCAGGGCACCGGCGCGGATCGCTTCGCCTGCGATGCGGGCCATCTGCGCGATTTCATCGGCATTCGCAGGTTCGCGTGCCACGGCGCGTTCGCCCATGGCGTGCACGCGCATGGCCGCGTGGGGCACCTGCGTGCCCAGGTCGATGTCGCGCGGCAGCGTGTCGAGAAAATCCAGAAACTGCGGGAAGGATTCCCAGGTCCAGGGCAGGCCTTCGTGCAGGGCGGTGCCCGGGATGTCTTCCACGCCTTCCATCAATTCGATGAGGCGCTGCTGGTTGTGCGGCAGCACCGGTGCGAAGCCCACACCGCAATTGCCTATCACCGCGGTGGTCACACCGTGCCAGCTCGAAGGCGCGAGGTGCTTGTCCCAGGCGGCCTGACCGTCGTAGTGGGTGTGAATGTCGACGAAGCCCGGTGCCAGCAGCAGGCCGTCTGCGTTGACTTCACGATGGCCTCGGCCCTCGACGCGACCGACCGCAGAGATGCGCCCGTTGTCGACGGCAACGTCGGCCGTGAAGCGAGGCTGGCCTGTGCCATCAATGACCGTGCCTGATCGAATCACCAATTCGTGTCTGTTCATGTTCGTTTCCTCTCAAGCTTCATGCGCGTCGATGAAGTCTGCCAGCAGGCGCCCGCACTCGCGTCCGTGTGAATAGGGCAGGCCGTGCCGAACCCCTTTAAAGACATGCATTTGAGCATCGGGCAGCCAACGGTGGAGATTGTCGTACATCGACAGGGCAATGAACGGGCTTGAATCCGGCATCAGCAGCAGCAAAGGCGGCTTGAGCTGCGGCAGATCATCCCGCAGATCCATCGAAGCCAGCAGGTCGGCAATTGCCAGGACGGATTCCGGTTTGCTCAGGCCCTGTTGCTCGCGGTACCACTTTAAGGCGGGCTCGTCGATCGAACCGGGGGCAAAGCGGTTCTGCATCATGTGATCGTTCCAGGCTTCAGTGCCCTGTGCGAACAATGGGCGCCAGCGGTCGAGTTGTCCCACCTGCCGGCCAACGACCGCAGCATTGCTCATCGTGACCGATGCGACCCGCTCCGGGTAGCGCAGTGCGAGTGCCAGCATGAAGGTGCCACCGGCGGATTCGCCAACAAGATGCACGGTTTCGTTTGAGGGCATCAGCTCGAGGACATCGGCGAGGATGACATCGAGCAGGGGCTGGTTCTCAGGGAGTGAGGCCGACTCGCCAAAGCCGCGCAACTCGCAGCGAATGATCGGATGACGCGCCGCAAGGGGATCGAGCCACTCGGCCCAGGTGTGACGGTTCGCGCCGATCCCATGCAAGAAGATGACCGGCTGACCGCGCGCTTTCCATGGCGCAGTCAGGTCGATCGAATCGTAGGCGATCCCGCGTGAACTGACCGGCATGAGCTTCTCCGTTGCGTTGAATTCGAATGCCTGCATTGTCGCAAGCAGAGCCGGCTTTCGGGCTGCGCTGCGGCGCAGTCCGGGGCCATCGTGTACCGCTTTTTGCATCCTGGCACTGAAGCATGCCCGGTGCAGGGTGGTCGTGCTTGACGCATTCGGCTCACGCACAGTACAAGTCCATCAGCCGGTCATGACGAACCGCGCACCCGTCCAGCGACGGGAACACCGACGAGGAAGACATCCACCATGGCACCTACCCCGACCCGCATCGCGCTCATGCTTGCCCTGTCCGCGCTTGCTTCTGCTGCATCCGCCCAGACTCCGGTCGTGCTCAAGCTGGCGACCATCGTCGGTCCGGACAATCCTTTTTCGACTTCGGCAGTCAAGTTCAAGGAACTGGCCGAAGCCCGCAGCAACGGCCGCCTGAAGATCGAGGTCTATCCGGCAGGCCAACTGGTCAAGAACGAAACTGTGATGCTTGAAGGCATGCAATTGGGCACGGTCGACATCGGCGCGATCATCACGCCCTCGATCGGTGGCAAGTTCGATCCGAAGTTCCTGGTGCCCGATATTCCCTTCCTGTGGCAGAGCCGCGAGCACATCTGGAAGGTCGTTGACGGTCCGCTCGGCACCGACCTGATGAAGCGTCTTGAACCGCTGGGCACAAAGGGCTTTTGCTACGGCGGTGGCTTTGGCTTTCGGAATGTGCTGTCTAACAAGCGGCCGATCTTCACGCCTGACGATTTGAAGGGTCAGACGATTCGCGTCCCGCCCATCCCGACGATTTCCGAGACCATGAAGCTGTTTGGTGCCAACCCGGTGCCGATGCAATGGGGCGAGGTCTATCTGGCGATGAAGCAAGGCACGATCGATGGCCTTGAACTGCCGCCGACCACGATGGTTTCCGACAAGTTTCCGGAAGTCACGAAGTATTACTCCAAGACCCTGCATTCCTATCCGCCAGCGATCTGGATGATGGCCAGCACCAAATACAAGTCCTTGCCTGCCGACCTGCGCAAGGTGATCGACGAGACCATGCTCGATACCTGCGCTCAGCACCGTCTGGATGAAGTCAAGGCGGATGCCGATTCGATGGCGCAGATGCGCGTCAAAGGCGTACAGGTCAATGAAGTGAAAGACCTCAAGGAGTTCCAGAAGCGGGCCGAACCGGTCTACAAGTTCGTCGAAGGCAAGGTCGGAAAGGACCTGTACGACAAGTGGGTGGCGGCTGCCAACGCCGCAGCGCGCAAGTAACGCGATGATTGAACGGATCTGCCTCGCGCTGATGGTTGTGCTGGTCGGTGACGTCTTTCTCGGCGTCTTCAGCCGTTATGTGATGCAGGCCACCTTCCCCTGGTATGACGAGGTGGCCCGTCTCA
>CAIXXI010000181.1 GCA_903923345.1 uncultured Burkholderiales bacterium
CCGATGGACTCAAATCGCGCTCGGAACTCAGGGTCGTTCCGGATGTCGTCATCGTGATCGCGCTGATGCAAGACAACCGCAAGCAGAACTGCATCCGTAGAGTACCGGTGCTGAATGCGCCAAGCCATGGGATGCGATGCCGTATGTTGGTGGCCGTGGGTTGCCAAAGGCATTGGCCGCGCTCAAAACTGGCTCCAGGCTTCTTCTGGTTCGATCGTGATCGGGTGGGGGTGAGCGCAATATATGGCGAACGCACCTGGCAACGCAGAAAAATGCAGGGCCCTGGCTGGCAGGAATTCGTGTCGACTCAAGTGACGCGGCTCCTCATCCACTCGGCCGTCCGGGCAATGCCATCGCTCAGACTGACGACCGGCTTCCAGCCCAGTTGCGCCTGCGCCAGCGTGTTGTCGAGAACGCTCATGGGCACATCGAAGGGCCGGGCAGGCTTGAACTGGGCGTTCACCGGTAAGCCAGTGACCTCGCCGATGATCTTCAGCAGTTCGTTCAGAGACGTCGCCTTGCCGGTGGACACATTGAAGACCACTTGAGAACCTTCGTAGGTCAGGGCTCTTGCGAAGGCCTGTGCAACATCCGAGACGTGGATGTAATCACGCGAGACGCTGCCGTCCCCCCAGATCTCGATGGGTTGACCTCGAATGATCCGGTCCAGGAAAACACCGACCGCACCCTGCGCGGTCTCGACGCGCTGACGCTCTCCGTATGGATTGGTCACGCGCAGGATGACCGGCTTCAAACCATGCAGGTGCTGGAACATCACCATGAATTTTTCGATGGCCAGCTTGGTGATCCCGTAGGACACCATGGGCTCGGTCGGGTGGCGCTCATCGATTGGAAGGTACTGCGGCTGGCCATAGACCGTGCCGCCTGAGGAAATGAAGACGACCCGGCGAACCTGCTCTTCGACCATCACCTGGAGCAGCTGAAGTGATGCAATCAGGTTGCTCTGCACGTCGTAGATGGGGTCATCATTGGAGCTCTTTGGCAGTGTGGTCGAGACAAGATGCATGACCGCGTCGACGCCGCGGACAGCCTCGCGGATGTCGTGCACGCTCATCAGATCGCCATTAATCCATTCGACCCGTTCGCTGTCGGTGAAGGCACGATAGGGTTCGATGCGCGGACGCTCGAAGACCCTGATGGAATGCCCTTCGCCCAGAAGGCGATCAATGATGGCAGACCCGATAAATCCGCCGCCCCCGAGTACCGTCACTTTCATGTTGGCTGTCCTGATCGTGCGCCCTGTGATTGCATCAACGAATCCAGATAGGCGCTGGCCTTGACAGCGATTTCGGGCGGCACATCGAATCGCGACGACACGATGCCCTGCATGTTGCGAATCTCGCCGATCAGCAGATCCATCTTCTCCCCCAGTGTCACGCCGTTGTTGTGGCGGCGATGTCGGTTCAGCGCGCTGGGGTTGAAGCTGACGCCTCCTGTTGCCAGCACCTCGACATACAGTCGCCAGTCACCGGCCACCCTGAATCGGCAGATGTCCTCAATGGATTCCTGGATGACTGACTGCAGGACATCACGCCTGAATACAACTGCGCTCACATTCGGAATGGTGTTCATGATGCTCATGTACTGTCGGATCTCCTCCTCGCCGTCATTGGCAAAGTGGTTGCGCCAATGGCGTGAGTCGACGGTACTGACGTAGTCGCTGTAATCTGAGGCGAGTCGCATTCCAGCAGCATCGATCATCTGGCTCTCGCAATAACTCATGACGATGCCGGGCGTTGAAAAGCCGCGCAAGGCGGTTTCCAGGAATGCGGGTTCGCTTTCATCGTCTGCTTCAGCAATCCAAACATGGTCGCCGCTCGCCAGTTCAATGCCCTTTTGCCACTGTCTGAACACCGAGCCGGAATTCCGATCGTTTCGAATGATCTTGAAGTCGATGCCAGCCCTGGACAGGATGTCGGTTGCCACAGCAATGCTGTCGTCGTTTGAACAGTCGTCCAGGAAGATGAGCTCATGGATCGGAACTGTCTGCTCCAGGATGCTGCCCAGTCGGGTATCCAGATAGCGCTGGTAGTTGAAGTTCGGAACGATGACGGACACGCGGGGCAGGGTCACCCCGAGCATTGCCAGCAGGTCGCGGGCGTAACTCCGGAAGGAATAATGGTCCCCGACTAAGGCCCGGCCGGAGTCACCCATGGCCTTGCACTGACTGGGGTTGCCAAGCAGCAGGCTGACCGCCTCAGAAAAGGCGGTTGAATCGGCGTGTGCCACCAGCGTCATCACCCCGTGCTGCGCAAGTTCCGTGAAGCCACCGGCGTCCTGGAACCCCACCACGGGTAGCTCTGCGTCCATGGCTTCCAGTACGACCGACGGGAATGGGTCCTCACGCGAAGTGAGCGCAAACAGATCGGCGCCCAGGTAAAACGGATCAGTATCCTGTTGAAGACCCGGAAAATGGACATGTCCACGCAGCGCCGCGGAACTGGCCAGCAGACCCTCGACGGTTTGTTGCATGCCCGCCTCCCAATGCCCGATCCAGACCCAATGCTGGCGACCATCCCGGGATGCCGATCGCAATGCGGCCTCAACGAATAAGTCCACCCCTTTTCTGGCGTCGGCATAGCCCGCACCCAACACCACCTGGCTGTCTGGTGACAGACCAAGCAATTGACGCAGTCTTTCACGATGTGCCTGTCGGGTCTGAGAGCGGTCGGCTCGCTTGTACAGGCCCTGAGGACGAATGCGGAGCTTTGATCCGCCCCCTTGTGCGAAGGCTTCAAATGATCGGGCTACGCTGTCGGCTGGGCAGACGATCTGATCGGCATGCGCCGCGATGACCTGTGCATGCTCCTGAAGCGTGTATTGCTCCAGCACGCCACGTAATTCATGGATCAATGCGATGCACCGAACACCATTCGTCTTGAGCGCCTGCAGGAACAGGCCTGAAACCGTCGTGTTGACGATAGCGACGCGAGCGCCCATGTCATGGAACTTGCGCGCCAGCGCCTGAGCCTGTGGGCCTCGCGGATCGTGACCGTCAAGGTCGTGAAGTTGCGCTGCCTGTGCGAAGTCCTTCTTGAGTGGTCCAGGGCCAAGACACACCAGGTGAACTTCGCATTTAAGGACCCTGGTCAGGGTTCTGGCTAGATTCAGAGCGAGAAACTGCGCCCCGTGCGGATGGGCATCATGAGACACCAGTACGACGCGCTGCCGGCCGTCCGGCACATAGGTTTCACCCGTGAGGGCATTTCGGGTGGCTTGCAGGTAGGCATAGCCCTGACGCAAGTCCGGCTCCAGATGAGCGCCTTCGGCCCATTCGTTCCAGGCGTTCACGAAAACCAGCCGCTCGTCCGGGTTGGACAGACGCGCGCAGGTGTCTGCAGCCGCGTTGCTTAGCCATTCCTGGTAGCCCTGCGCAGAGTTGCCCAGGAAGACCGCGCCCCGGCTGGACTTGCGGGCCGTGTTGTCCCATGACGGGCAAACCCCGCGAAACAAGGTGTACGAGACAGCGCAATAGTCGGCCGACCGTCTGACCAGTTCGCCCAGGTCATAGACAACC
>CAIXXI010000182.1 GCA_903923345.1 uncultured Burkholderiales bacterium
GCACTTCGGCCTGATCGGCAAACCCGCGCTCAGGCGTCAGTCCATTGCGCCCGGCGGTGTGCTCGATCCACTGCCCGCTGCCATCGGGGTTGTAGCGGGCCACGTACAGGGTGCCGTGATCGAGCAGATTGCGGTTGGCCGCAAAGCCGCCCGGCTGAACCCGGTCGCGGCTGACGAACTTGTAGAGGTATTCGAAGGCGGCATCCTCACCCATGTAGACGACCGCGCGCCCATCACGGGCGATCACCGTGGTGCCCCCCTCGTGGGCGCCACGGCCCATCGCGGTGCGCTTGATCGGCGTCATGGTCGGGTCCATCGGATCGATCTCGACAATCCATCCGAAACGGTTCGGCTCGTTCGGATGACGGGTGGCATCGAAGCGGGCTTCATGTTCGTGCCAGCGATAGCCGCGACCGCCCTTGCGCAGACCCCAGCGCTTCTCGTGTGCATCAGGCTGATCGGGCCCGTTGAAGTAGAAGATGAAATTTTCCTCGCTGGTGAGGAAGGTGCCCCAGGGTGTGGGCGCGGCCGCACAATTGTTCAGGGTGCCCAGCACCCGGGTGCCGCTTGGGTCAGCCGCAGTGCGCATCATCGGATGGCCAGCGGCCGGGCCAGTGATCGTCATCGGCGTGGCCGTGGTGATGCGTCGAGCAAATTTCGACGGCCGCACCACATCCCAGTTGCCATCGGACTGGCGGGCCACCTCGACCACCGACAGGCCATGTGCAGCCATCGACTTGGCCGTCTTCTCGGCGCTCCAGGTCTTCATGCCATCGCTGTGCAGCAGGCCATCGTCGGTGTATTCGTGATTCATGATCAGCACGCCCCGACGGCTGCCGTCGATCGGGAAATACCCCATCCCGTCGTGGTGCATGCCAATTTGCGCAGCCTGCTCCGCAGCGGTGTTGCTGGCATCGGACTTGAAGGCGGGCATGTTGCCGGCAATGCCGACTGGATCGCCCCACTTGCAGATCACCTGCGCCTCATAGCCTTCGGGGACGACGATCGTGTCGTTGGTGCCAATCGGCACCGATTTGAAGCTGAACTGCGGCCCCGACACAAAGGGCGACGCTTCACGCGACACCGCGCAGCCACTGCTCAGGGAGGCCAGCAGGCCACCGGCCACAGCCGACAATCCGCCCTGCACCATGACCCGGCGCGCCGGATCGGACACCTCGTGGATGCTGGGGTTGGAAGACCGGTTGGAGTCTTCCATCGTGCTGAAATCCTTGGCCATGGCGCGCTCCGCAAAACCGCCAATTATGCCGGCAGCCGATGAAGCGCCGATTAAACCCGGATTTCTACCGGGATTTGCGCAGGGTCAAGAGAGCCACTGCCCGGGCCGATCAGGCGCGGCTGAAGTACGGCAGCAATCGGCCTGCGATCTGGCGAAACGAGACACGCACTGCATCGCCGATCAGCAGATCCGGGCTGCCCTGTGCCATCACCCGCACCCCTTCATCGAGTTCGACCAACACCAGGGCATAGGGCACCTCGGCCCTGAATGCGTCATCGGGTGCGCGATGGACCCGAGTGATCGCCTGCACGGTGCCCCCGCCTGCAGCGGGCATTGCACCCGGTAATCCGGCCCCGCAGGCCGGACAGAACTCGCGACGGAAATACCAGGCATGACGACAGCTCGTGCAGCGTTGCAGGGCAATGCCTGCTTCGCCTCGGGTCCAGTCGGCCGGATGGGATTGCATAGCGTCGTTCATGCGGCCTCCAGAACCAGGCTGACATGCGAAGACAGCACGCCGCCATCCCCATGCAGCAGTGCCACGCCGGCGCGCAGTGCTTGCCGATGGGCTGCGCGTCCGGTCATCTGCAGGTGGGTATCGGCCAGGTGCGCCATCGCACCGGCCACACCGCAATGCCCATACGACAGCAGGCCGCCATGCAGGTTCAGGGGCATGCGTCCGTCGCGGCTGAAATAGCCTTCGCGGGCCAGCACGCCCGATCGACCCCGGGGGGCCAGACCGATCTCTTCCAGCAAGAGGGCCAGCGTGACGGTGAAGCTGTCGTAGACCGCTGCACACTCGATGTCGTCGAGCGTGCGGCCGGCCGCTTTGAGGGCTTTGGCAGTGCATTCGGCAGCGCCGTAGCGGGTCAGATCCGGGGCGGCCGTGATGTGCTGAAAGCGGTGAACCTGTGCAGCCGAACGAATGCTCACTGGCGGATGCACTCCGGGTTCGCGCCCGACAATCACCGCGCAGGCACCATCTGAGACCGGGCAGCAATCGAGGATCTTGAGCGGCGTGGCGATCGGCCGGGAAGCCAGCACCTCATCGACGGTGATCGGCTCACGAAACTGCGCACCCGGATGCTCGACGGCATGCCGTCGCATGAGCACGGCGAGTTCGGCGAAATCGGATTCCGTCGAGCCGAATGCATGCATGTAATGGGACGCAACCAGCCCGTAGTAGGCCGGAATGGTCGCGCCCAAGGGCACTTCGTAAGTCGCATGGCCAGCTTGTGCGAGGGCCTGGATCGAGGCATCCCGGGTCTGACCGGTCATGCGGTTTTCGCCACCCACCACCAGCACCCGGTTGGCGGCGCCCGACTCGACCAGCAGGTGCGCAAGCATCACCATCGCAAATCCGGTTGCACCGCCCACCTGCACCGCGTGCGCGTAGTCAGGGCGAATGCCGAAGTGCTCGGCAAACACGGTGGCCAGCATGATGTGCGGCAGCGTCGTGGCGTAGCCGCAGACCAGCCCATCGATGTCGCCGCGCTCCAGACCGGCATCGGCCAGCGCCAGCGTGGCGGCGTCGCCCATCAGATCGAGCGAGGTTCGGCCCTCATGGCGCCCGAAACGGGTCAGGCCACTGCCCAGCACAAAGCTCATCGTGTCTCCTCGCCCGGTGTGTCGGGACTCATCCGAAAAACAGCGTCGCCAATCCCAGAAAAATGAAGAACCCCATGCTGTCGGTGGTGAAGGTGAGCAGCACCGAAGAACCGAGCGCAGGGTCGCGACCGACACGCTGCAGCAGCAGTGGCACGGCCATCGCAATCAGCGCGGCCAGCAGCATGTTGAGCAGCATCGCCAGCATCATGGTCACACCCAGCATGACGCCCTGATCGGTATCCCGGTAGAGCAGCCAGGCGAAGACCCCGGCAATTCCGCCCCAGACCGCGCCGTTGAGCAAGGCGATCACCACCTCTTTTCGAAACAGCCGCATTGCATTGCCAGGGGTGACCTGACCCAGGGCCAGCGAGCGAATGAACAGGGTCATGGTCTGGTTGCCCGAATTGCCCGCGATGCCGGCAACGATGGGCATGAGCGCGGCAAGCGCCACCACTTTCTCGATGGTGCCCTCGAAGGCACCGATCACCCGTGAGGCAAAAAAGGCGGTGCCCAGATTGACCGCCAGCCACAGCCAGCGGTTGCGCGCGGAGTTCCAGATCGAGGCGAAGAGGTCTTCTTCCTCTCGCAGACCGGCGGCGGACAGCACCTCGGCCTCGTTCTGCTCGCGAATCACATCGACCACCTCGGCCACAGTCAGACGACCGATCAGGCGACCGCGCAGATCGACCACCGGTGCAGAGAGGAGATCGTAGCGCTCGAAGGCCTGGGCTGCTTCGCTGGCCTCATCATGGGCCTGCAGCGACAGCACATCGCGTTGCATGACATCCTGAACGAGCGCCTCGGGCTCGCTGACCAGCAGCCGATCGAGCGGCAGCGCACCGCGCAGGACATCGTGGCGATCGACCACGAAGACCTGATCGGTGTGGGGCGGCAATTTGTCGAAGCGGCGCAGATAGCGCAGCACCACCTCGAGGCTGACATCCTCGCGCACGGTGACCAGCTCGAAATCCATCCAGCCGCCCACCGAATGCTCCGGGTAGGACATCGCCGCGCGCAGCTGCTCGCGCTCCTCGGGCGTCAGCTGTCGGCGCACCTGCTCGACGACGTCATCCGGGAGGTCTTCGGCCAGCTCGGCCAGGTCATCAGTGTCCAGCGTGCCGGCAGCGGCGACCAGCTCTTCGCGATCCATCGAGGCGATCAGCGTCTCGCGGACCGAGTCGGACACCTCCAGCAGGATTTCGCCGTCGCGTTCGGCCTTGACCAGATCCCAGACCACCAGGCGCTGATTGCGGGGCAGGGCCTCGAGGATGTAAGCCACGTCGGCCGGATGCAGGGGATCGAGGCGGGCTCGCAGGTGCGCGAGGTATTGCGCAACCGCCACCTGCTCGACCAGCACCCGTCGCTCGGGCGACAGCCCTTCGGCATCATGGCGAGCCTGCTCGCGCACCGCATCGTAGTGGGCCAGCAGGCCCTCGACTTCGGTCAGGGCGCGGTGCGCATCCTCCGGGTCACGCGGGTGCTGATCGGCGTGATCCGAGAGCGCGATGCCAATGGGCTCGCGGTCCGATGGGGGCGGGAATGGGGACTCGGCCATGGTGTGAGGGGGGGTGCCCGCCTCGGCATGCCGAGCGACTCAGGTCAGCGACGGCAGGCCCGAAAGCGAGCGAACGGTATGGGAACGTTCACGTCGGGAGCAACCCGCAAGGGCCGCAGTGGCTTCGGATCTGCGCATTCTAAGCCCGCACTGTCTGCGAGCCAAGCGGCTCGGGCGACATTGAGCCCGGCTTAGGGGGCCTGCACGAAACCCATGCCACGCAGGATGGCCTGCGTTCGGCGCGCCAGCACGGTCGATCTCGGGTTGAGATCGTAGTGACGCGGCCTTGGCAGCATGGCCGCCATCCGGGCGGCCTGCGCGGGTGCCAGTCGCGCCGCAGACACGCTGAAATGATGGCGGGCCCCGGCCTCACAACCAAACACACCGACGCCCCATTCGGCGACATTCAGGTAGAGCTCGAGGATGCGGTCTTTGGACAGGACCGCCTCGAGCATGTAGGTGATCACGATCTCCTGCGCTTTCCGGATGTAACTGCGGTCACTGCTCAGAAAAAGATTTTTCGCAAGCTGCATGGTGATCGTCGAGCCGCCGGCCACCACCTTGCCGCGACGCTCGTTGCGCTCGCGCGCCTTGTCGATGGCATCCCAATCGACGCCATCGTGATCGGTGAATCGCGCATCTTCTGCGGCAATGACCGCCCGCTTCAGATTCGCGGAAATGCGCTCATAGGGCACCCACTGGTAATGGATCCGGGCCTTCGGGTCCTTTTCGCGCAGGACCTTGAGCTGCTGGCGCATGAAACTGGTCGACTCGGGCGGGTGGGTTCGCCACCAGACGATGTGCGCCAGATACCAGCATTGCAAGGCCAGGATCAGCCCGATCAGCACGAGCACGACCCAGCCTGCACCCCGGGCGAAGCCTGCCATCGTGGAACGCAATGCGGCCAATCGACTCAGTGCCCGCCAGCCAGTTCGGCCCGAATCGCGCGATAGACCGGCATCGGGTCGGGTCGGACGCCCCGCCAGAGGGCGAAGGACTCTGCCGCCTGACCCACCAGCATGCCCAGGCCATCCTCCACGCGCGGACAACCGGCGGCCAGCGCGGTCCGCATGAAGGCCGTGGGCTGGGCGCCATAAACCATCTCCAGGGCCAGACGAGCCCCGCTCAGGCTCGCTTCTGACACGACTGGAGCCGCATCATCGAGCCCTGCAGCCGTCGCATTGATGATCACATCGAATGGGCCGGTGGCCCGCTCCAACCCACCCGCCTGAACACGGCCCGATTGAACCGGCTCAAGGCTGCGGCGAAGGTCATCCAGCAGCGCGTGCGCACGCGCTTCAGTGCGATTCGAGATCACGATCGAATCGAGGCCGGCATCCAGCAAGGGCTTCACGACACCGCGTGCAGCCCCGCCTGCGCCCAGCAGCAGCAGCCGGGCGCCGGACAGCGGCACGCCGATTCGATCCAGGATGTCCCAGACCAGCCCGGCACCGTCAGTGTTATCGCCGATCACCTGCTGTGCATCGAAGACGAGCGTGTTGACCGCGCCGGCCACCTTCGCACGCGGCGTGTGTTGTCCGGCGTAATCGAAGGCCTCGGTCTTGAAAGGCACGGTGACATTCAGGCCTCGCCCACCCTCGGCCCTGAAGGCATCGACGGTTGCGACAAATGCATCCAGCGGTCCGAGCAGGCGGCCGTAGTCGATCTGCTGACCGGTCTGAGCGGCGAACATCGCATGAATGGCCGGCGAGCGGCTGTGGGCGACCGGGTTACCGATCACCGCGTAGCGTGCGGGTTTGGAGTCCATCGTTGGTGAAGGTCCAGGTTCTGACGATCTGCAGGATGTCGCCTTCTTTTACCATCTCGGGCGGGAAGCGTTCATAGGGCTGTCCGGCATAGACGATCTGCTTGACCGCCCGATTGAGCGCCTCGAACTTCGATTTCTGGTTGATGGTGACGTCCAGCACATTGCCGTGCTTGTCGATCTCGACGGTGATGATCAGTGAGTCGTACTGCTGGCCGCGCGCCTCGGGTGGGAACCGCTCGGTGCCGATCTTCTCGATGCGGCTGGCCCAGTCGGTCACGTAGCGCGCATATTGCACGCCCACTGCATTGACGCCGAAGGTGAGTCTGCGCGGGCGCTTGTTGTAGTCCTCGATGTTGCGATCGATCTCGGCCTGCATGCGCGACAGCGCCGCTTCAGTGGTATCGCGATCGGCGGCTTGCGGCTTCGGGGGTGTCTCGCGGGGCCGCTCGGGCGTGATCGGCATGGCCGGGCCCTTCGCTGCGGTCAGCAATTCGCGCTGCTGCGCCTCGAGTTCTTCGAGCCGGCGGCGTTGCTGCTGCAGGTCAGTGCCATCCTGCGCAAGCGACTGCGCCGGCAGGGGCGATCGGGCCCGGCCGCTGTCGTGCTCTCCGCCGGCCTCCTGATTGACCTGGGCCAGCACATCGGCCTTGACCGGACGGGCCTGGGTCTGGGCATTGAGCAGCACGACATCGAGGCGCGAATCATTCGGATTCATCACGATCGGCATCGGCGGGGCAAATCGCATGAACAGCACGATCGCATGCAGCAGCAGCGAGGCCATCAGCGCGATGCTGAGCGGGTCCCGGATCATCGGCCGCGCGATCGTCAATGCGGCCGCACGCGCACCGGGTGCGGACTTGGCGGACGGACGCGGTGCGCGGGATTTGCCCATTGGAACGACTCAGGCGATCGGATCAGTGGGCGACGACGCTGGAGCGTCGGATGCCATCAGGGCAGGCACCGGATCGACGAGCACCGGCTCGTCAGCATCCGGCTCATCGATCAAGCCCGAGGCAGCGCCATCGACCTGCGGTGCGGGTGCATGAAACCGGGCTGAAGCGGTCAGCTCGAGCGGGTCGGTCGACTGGATATCGACGAGGATGCGCAGCCCGGGCGCCAGACCGAGCGAGGGCAGCTCGGGCAGGCGCAAATACAGGGGCGCATCGGCCAGCCGGACAAGGTCTTCGCGAACGATGACCGCTTCGAAGCGCTGGCCAGGATGTTGACCCACCCAGCGCAGACACCAGTAGCGCTCCATGCGCTGCTGGAATTCGGCATAGGCGCTGTAGCGGGCATCAAACGCCGAAATCACCGCGAAGACCTCGGCGTCGCCCGCCGGGTGCGGGGCCGGCTCATTTCGCGTGACCGCGATCAGCTGGCGCTGATTGAGCAGATCGACATAACGGCGCAAGGGAGACGTGGACCAGGCGTATTGAGCCACGCCCAGGCCTTGATGAGGCGCGGCCTGGGTGGTCATCAGCACCCGTCCTCCGGGCTGCTGGGCGCGATAGATGCCGGGTACGCGGTGATCGGCCAGCATCCGGCCCCAGGCCGAGTTGGCCAGGATCATGAGTTCGGCAACGATCCGATCCAGCGGCGCATCGCGGCGGCGCTGCACGATGCGCACCGTCTCGCCACCGTGCTCATCGAGATCGACATAGAAGCTGAAGTCCACGCGATGGCGCGCCTCGGGCTTGCCGCGTACCCGATCCCGTTCATCCGACAGGGCGCCGGTCAGTCGCCACAGCACGCGCAGCTCAGCCGCCTGCTCCAGGCCCGACAGGGGATCGGTCTGGCCGGGTTCAGGCGAGGCGTCAAGGGCGGCCTCGGTGATCAGGTCATCGAGCCGGTCGTGGCGCAGATTGGCCCAGACCTGAATGCGCTCGAGTCGACTGCTGAATGACTCGACGCGTGTGCCGGTGTCATCGAGGTCGGCATACAGCGACAGGGCAGGCACTTCCCGACCGGCATCCAGCGAGAAGCGCTCGATCGGCGCATCCGGCAGCATCGTGATCTTGTCACCGGGCATGTAGACGGTTGACATTCGGTCGCGTGCAATGCGATCCAGCGGTGTGTCGCGCGTGAGGGCCAGCGCCGGGGCTGCGATATGGATGCCGATGCGCCATCGGCCTTCATCGAGGGCCTGCACCGACAGGCAGTCGTCGATCTCGGTCGTGGTCGAGTCATCGATCGAGAATGGCCGTGCCGGCGACAGTGGCAACGTGGCCACTGTCTGCGCGATCTGTTCATCGAGCGCGGCCGTGTCCTGCGCATCGAAGCCCGGGCCTCTCGGAAAGTTCTCGGCCATGAAGCATGCCAGGTGCAAGGCCTTGGCATCGGCAAACGCGCCTGCAGACAGCAACACCCGCGCAGCCGGAGATCGGGTGAGTGCGCAGGCCCGCTCAAGCGCCTTCCACTCGACCGTATTCTTGTCGGGACGAACCAGCAGGCGCCCGGCCTCGGCGATGATCTCGCCCGGTGCACGGCCTTCGGCGAGTTCAAGCGCCCAGGCCTCGATGCGCGCCGCTTGCTCTTTTTTGCGCTCCAGGGCGGCCAGTGCCGCCCGGAGGGTCTCGGGCGGCGCGGGGCGATAACGGCCGCGGCCCTTGCGATAAAAGTAGACCGGCGCAGCGTGCAGCCTCAACAACAGGCTGGCCGATTCGACTGCACTGGGCGGATGGCCGAAGTAATCCTGCGCCAGTGCGGTGAATTCGAATTCGTCCTGAGGCGCGCATTCCCACAAAAAATCGAGGTCGATCGCGTCGGCCTGCGTCTGCGCCTGCTTCATCAGGTCTGTGGGCGCGGGCTGCCCGAAGCGGAGCATGACGGCGCTGGACTTGACCTTGGTGCGCTTGCCGCTGGCCGACTCGACCTGCAGGCTCGCACCCGCATCCGACAGCACCGTACCCGCCTTGAACGCGCCGTCTTCCTCAAACAGGACATGTGAACTCGTCATGAAACCTTGGCCGCGTGCGCCCGTGATGCTGCGGACCCGGCCGCCGAGCGCGCGATTATAGACTTTGACTACAATCGGCCGCAGCGCAAAACCACTGGAGCAGCCCATGGCGATGGACGTGATCGATTACCGGATCGAAGGTCATGAAATGCAGTTCGTCGAAGTCGAACTCGACCCGAGTGAGGCGATGGTCGGTGAGGCCGGCAGCCTCATGTACATGGAAGACGGCGTTTCACTGGACACGGTTTTCGGCGACGGCCGTTCGGGCCCCACCGGCTCAGGCGGCGGACTGTTCGGCAAGCTGGTCGGCGCCGGCAAGCGGCTGCTGACCGGTGAGTCGCTGTTCACCACGGTTTATCAGAACCAGTCGGGCCAGAAGCGAAAGCTCGCCTTCGCAGCGCCCTATCCCGGCAAGATCCTGCCGATCGACCTGGATGATGTGGGCGGTCAGCTGATCTGCCAGCGAGACGGTTTTCTGTGCGCAGCGCGCGGCGTGAGCCTGGGCATCGCCTTTCAACGCAAGCTGGGCGCGGGCTTTTTCGGTGGCGAAGGCTTCATCATGCAAAAGCTCGAGGGCGACGGCATGGTCTTTGTGCACGCCGGCGGCACGGTAATGCGCCGCCAGCTCGCACCCGGAGAGCTCCTGCGGGTGGACACCGGCTGCCTGGTTGCGATGGCCGGGGGCGTCGACTTCGACATCGAATACGTCGGCAAGGTCAAGACCGCACTGTTCGGTGGAGAAGGCCTGTTCTTCGCGGTGGTTCGTGGGCCGGGCACGGTCTGGCTCCAGTCTTTGCCCTTCTCGCGATTGGCATCAAGGATCTTTGCGGCCGCGCCGCAAACCGGCGGGGGTGGCCGCGAACAGGGCGGCTTGTCGAACCTGTTCGGTGGCGACTCCGACGAGTAGCCGCACCGCCCTCAGAGCTGAATGCCGCCCGAGGCTTCGATGATTGTGCCGTTGAGGTAACTCGAATCATCCGAAGCCAGGAAGGCATACACCGCAGCAATTTCCTCAGGCCGGCCCAGTCGGCCCAGAGGCACCTTGTCGATCATCTTCTTCATGACCTCGGGCGGCAGGGTGTCGAGAATCGGGGTGAGGATGAAGCCCGGGCAGACCGCATTGACCCGAACGCCCTTGGGGCCGAGTTCACGCGCCCAGGTCTTGGTGAAGCCGATCACGCCGGCCTTGGTGGCCGCATAGTTGGTCTGACCGAAGTTGCCGTACAGACCCACGACCGACGAGGCATTCACGATCGAACCCGATCCTTGCGCCACCATGACCTCGGCCACGGCCTGAGTGCATTCGAAGACGCCTTTCAGATTCACTGCGATCACCGAGTCGAACTGGGCCGAGGTCATCTTGGCCAGGCGGGCGTCCTTGGTGATGCCGGCGTTGTTGATCAGCACATCGATCCGTCCCCAGTCCGCCAGGACCTTCGCCACCATCGAATCAATCGCCGTGCGGTCGGTGACATCCACAACACAGCCCATCGCCTGACCGCCCGCCGCGCGAATCACGGCGACCGCCGCTTCGACCCGGGCTGCGCCCAGATCGGAGATGACCACGCGAGCGCCTTCCGAGGCGAGCCGCTGGGCCGTTGCCAGGCCGATTCCCTGAGCCGAGCCGGTGATCAGGGCAATCTTGTCGGTGAGTCTCATCGCAGCCAGTCCTTGTTGCTGTGCACAAAAACCGGATTCTAGTCTGACGTGCAGGCGACTTAGCGGAACGCTGTGGTTGTCAGCAGCCGATCCCTCGCCGAAAATCCCGAACTGACACCCTGCGTGGCGACCGGTCGGTTCCCTGCGCCCACTCCGTGAACCGGGAGACAGACCCTTGAGCTCGCACGACATCGTGATTCGCAATGCCACCCTGATCGACGGCACTGGCAAACCCGCCTGCATCGCCGACGTCGCCGTCGACGGACAACTGATCACCGCCGTGCATCGACGCGGCCCGGCATCACTCGACGGCATCGAACACGTCGACCCGGCGACCGCACAAGCAAGCGGGTCGGACGATGCGGGTCAGCCCATCGGGCGCGGACACCGTGAAATCGATGCCCAGGGACTGCTGCTGACTCCCGGCTTCGTCGACATCCATACCCACTACGACGGTCAGGCCACCTGGGACTCCCAGCTCGCGCCTTCCTCGGTTCATGGCGTCACGACCGCTGTCTTTGGCAATTGCGGCGTCGGGTTTGCGCCGCTGCGCCCGGGCGCCGCCGATTTTCTGATCAACCTGATGGAAGGGGTGGAAGACATCCCCGGAACGGTGCTGTCAGAAGGCATCCCGTTCAACTGGGAGACCTTCCCGGAATACCTCGACGCACTCGATGCCCTGCCGCATGTCATCGACATCGGCGCACAGGTTCCCCATGCCGCGCTGCGCTGCTATGCCATGGGCGAGCGTGGTGGCGACCACTTCGAGCAACCCACCGCCGCCGAGCGTGATCTCATGGGCCGCTTGCTCGAAGAAGCGCTTCAAGCCGGCGCGCTGGGCCTGACCACCTCGCGCACCACCAAGCACAAGGCTCGCGACGGCCGGCCCACGCCCAGCCTGTCCGCAGGTGAAGACGAACTGCTCTCGCTGGCTCAGGCCATGCGCCGTGCCGGACGGGGCGTTCTCGAGGTCAACTCTGACTTCGGTCCCGGCGAATTCGAGGTGCTCGAGCAGGCGGCACGCCTGTCGGGTCGCCCCCTGTCGATGCTGCTCATCCAGGTCGACCACTCACCGACGCTGTGGCGCGAGACACTCGACCAGATCCATGCGGCCCGCGCCCGCGGACTCGATGTAAACGGTCAGGTGGGTGCGCGCGGCATCGGCGTGCTGATTGGCTTCGAGGCGAGTCTGAATCCCTTCGCGGGCCATCCGGCCTGGCGCGAGGCGCTGACGGGCAAGACACACACCGAGATCGTCTCAAGACTGAAATCCGATGAGCCCCTGCGGCGCAGGCTGATCGACGAGCGCCCGGACAACACCGCCAGCCGCTATTTCGAGGGCCTGCTGGCTCGGGCCTTCGAGATGGCTGCCGTGCCCGACTACGAACCCGATGCCGCCGATTCGATCAGCGCGCGCGCCCAGGCTCGAGGCGTGTCGGTGTGGGAAGTCGCACTCGAGGTGCTGATGAGCGCCGACGGCCATGGCCTGTTGCTGCATCCGTTCGAGAACTACACCGGCGGGGACCTCGAAGTCGTGCGCACCATGCTCGCGGACGATGCCACCGTGATGGGCATTGGCGATGGCGGCGCCCACGTCGGCACGATCTGCGATGGCAGCGGCCCGACCTTCCTGCTGACCCACTGGGCACGCGACCGTCGCCGGGGTTCACGGCTGGCGATCGAGCGGCTGATCCGCAAACAGACGATGGACTCGGCCCATGCATACGGGTTGATGGATCGCGGCGCGATCCTGCCGGGTCTTCGGGCCGATCTGAACCTGATCGATCTGCATGCACTGACCCTGCATCGACCCTACATGGCGCATGACCTGCCGGCCGGGGGCAAGCGCTTCCTGCAAAAAGCCACCGGTTACCGCCACACTTTTGTTGCCGGGGTCGAGACGCTTCGCAACGATCAGCTCACCGGCGCTGTCCCGGGGCGGCTGGTGCGCGGGCGGTCCCTGGTTCAGTCAGCCTGATCGGGCAGGACGCCGGCAAAGGCCAGCACCGCATCGAGGTAGGTCGAAAAATCAGACAGACCGTGGTCGCTGCCCTCGATCACGATCTGTTGCGCGCCGGGGTAGAAGGCGACCATCTCGCGCCAATCGAGCAGTTCGTCGCCGGTGGCCGCAACCAGCAGATAGCGCTGCGGCAAGGTGATCGCTTCGACCTGGATCGCTGCCAACTCATCGAGATGCTGCGGCAGCAACTCGAAGGTCTGGCTCGGGTCGTGATACATCGTCTGTCCGCCCAGATACCGGGCCAGGCTTGCGGCCGGTCGGGTTGACGGGTTGAGCAGCACCGCCCGGCAACCATGGCGCTGCGCCAGGTGGGTGGCATAACAGCCGCCCAGCGAGCTGCCGATCAGCGTGTCATCCGGCCCGAGACGGTGGCTGCGTTCAACCAGATCGATTGCGGCCCGTGGTGACACCGGCAACTGCGGGCAGGCGAATTCCTGAGACCGCCCCAGTGCAGCCATGCGCTCGTCCAGCAGCCGCGCCTTGAAGGAACTCGGCGAGGAGCGAAATCCGTGCAGATAGACCAGCACGTCAGGCGCCCGATCCGCCCTCGCGACGCCCCAGAGCGTCGAGCAGGCGACCGTGTATGCCACCGAAGCCACCATTGCTCATCACCAGGATCCGGTCGCCGCTACGGGCTTGAGCCACCACCGAAGCAACCAGCTCATCCAGGTCGAGGTGAACGCTCGCTCTCGCTCCGAGCGGCGCCAGGGCTTCAGTCGCATCCCAGCCCAAACCGCCTGCATAGCAAAAACTGAGGTCGGCGTCCGCAAGGCTGTCGGGCAGAAGCGCTTTCATGGCACCCA
The DNA here is from genome assembly GCA_903923345.1 of uncultured Burkholderiales bacterium. Taxonomy (GTDB): domain Bacteria; phylum Pseudomonadota; class Gammaproteobacteria; order Burkholderiales; family Burkholderiaceae_E; genus UBA4615. Next base: position 13,607 of record CAIXXI010000182.1, read on the forward strand.
GTTTCATCGTATTGGAGCGCGGCTCCAGCACGGCGAGGATGCGCTCGCCGGGGGCCAGACGGGCACGCAGTCCGGCGACCGTGGTCGCGATAGCGCTCGGATGATGGGCAAAGTCGTCGATCACCGTCACCCCGGCCACGCGGCCCCGCACCTCCATGCGGCGCTTGACGCCACCGAAACCGGCCAGCGCAGCAATCGCCTCGATGGGCGCGACACCCGCATGCTCGGCCGCCGCAATCGCTGCGATCGCATTGGCGCGGTTGTGCCGACCCGCCAGCGGCAGGCGACAGCGCCCGATGAGCTCGTCACCCCGCATCACGTCAAATTCAGTCGCATCCGGCGACTCGACCACGCGGGCTTCATGCCAGCCGGATGGACTGTCGAACTCGACACACTCGCTCCAGACCCCTCGGGCCAGCACCCGCTTGAGCGCCGGCTCCGCAGCATTGATCACCAGTCGCCCCCGACCCGGCACGGTCCGCACGAGGTGGTGGAACTGCGTCTCGATCGCAGCCAGATCGGCGAAGATGTCTGCATGATCGAATTCGAGGTTGTTCAGGATGGCGGTCATCGGCCGGTAGTGAACGAACTTCGAGCGCTTGTCGAAAAAGGCGGTGTCGTACTCGTCGGCCTCAATGACAAAGGGCGCATCCGGTGATGACAGTCGCGCCGAAAACGGGAAATCGACCGGCACACCGCCAATCAGATAACCCGGCTCCCGGCCACAGGCTTGCAGGATGAAGGTCAGCAGCGACGCGGTCGTCGTCTTACCGTGTGTCCCGGCAACCCCGAGCACCCAGCGTCCGGCCAGCACGGTTTGCGCCAGCCATTGCGGGCCGGAGACATAGGGCTGGCGGGCATCAAGAATCGCTTCCATCAGGGGATTGCCGCGCGACACCACGTTGCCAATCACCCAGATGTCGGGCGAGAGGTCGAGCTGCGACCGATCAAACCCTTCAATCAGATCGATGCCCAGTGCGCGGAGCTGGTCGCTCATCGGCGGGTAGACGCCGGCATCGCAGCCGGTCACGCGGTGGCCGGCTTCACGGGCGATGGCGGCAATGCCTCCCATGAAGGTGCCGCAGATACCAAGGATGTGCAGGTGCATGGGGGAGCGATTCTACGTCGGATACACTCGATGAATGGACAGCCTGCAGCCGATCCCCCGACCCGCCGGCCTCATGCAGGCGGGTGTCGCGCCCGAAACGCACCCGCTGCGCCTTGAAATTGCAGCCGCGGCTGCGCAATTCATCGCCGACGGCGGTCTTGACTACGCCAGTGCCAAACGCAAAGCGATCGACGCCGTACTCGACGGGCGCCCACCGCCCCGCGGCATCCTGCCCGACAACCTCGAGATCGACCGGGCTCTGGCTGAACACCTCGACCTCTTCGACCCTGACCATGCCTTGCGCGTGATGCGCATGCGCCGCGTGGCCCTCGACCTCATGCGCCGCCTGGCCGACTTTCAACCCTACCTGACCGGCGCCGTCTGGAAAGGCATCGTTGCCGAACATGCGCCGATACATCTGCAGCTCTTCTACGATGACGGCAAGGAAATCGAACTGCGACTGCTCAATGACGGCATCGAGTTCGAAGTCGACGAGATCGCGCATTTTCGCGACGGCGGGCGCACCCGCGTCGAAGCCTTGCAAATGATCTGGCGGGATGAGCCGGTGCTGATCTCCCTTTATGGCCACGACGACCTGCGCGGCGCGCTGCGCAGCACACCCCCTGAACGCGGAGACATCCTGGCCGTACAGGGATTGCTCGACGCACACCTGTCCGGAGGCCCATCGTGAGCGAACCTGAAACCATCCCGCCCCGTAGCCCGCACAGGCGCCGCTGGCTGGTCGCGGCCCTGGGCGGCAGCGCGGCCGTGGTTGGCGCGGCCCTGGGTTGGCGCCTGTCAACGCCGACCATCGAACCGGATGAGGCGGTGCTGAGCTTTCGCACCCTGTCATTGCCCGATTCAGCCGGTAAACCCCTGGCGATGTCCCGCTTCACGGGCAAACCCCTGGTGATCAATTTCTGGGCAACCTGGTGCCCACCCTGCGTCGAAGAGATGCCGGAGTTATCCGCCCTGCATGCCGAGCTGGCACCCAAAGGACTGCACATGCTCGGCATCGCCATCGATTCCCCGGCCAAAGTGGCCGAATTCTCAGCAAAATCTGCGATGTCTTATCCTCTGGTCGTGGCTGGCATGAGTGGCTCCGAGTTGGGCCGCCAATTCGGTAATCCGTCAGGCATGCTGCCCTTCACGGCGGTGATCGACCGACGGGGCCGCATCGTCCAGCGGATCCCCGGCCGTGTTCGAATCGACTCCCTGCGGGCATCAATCCTCCAACTGCTGGCCTGACAGCATCGAGTGCCTGACCCGAAAGAGGTCGAAACTGGACATCTTTATGAAAACCGGTTCACAATGGACGGCAATTTCGTCGAAGATGCCGCGATCTTGTTGAACAAAACTGTCTGGGTGCTGCACGGGCCCAACCTGAACCTGCTGGGCACGCGTGAGCCTCAAACCTACGGCTCAACCACGCTGGCCCAGATCGACGCCCTGCTCACTGAGGCGGGAAAGGCATCCGGCGTTCAGGTCGAGTGCTTCCAGAGCAATCACGAGGGCGCACTGGTTGATCGCATTCAGGCCGCGCGAGAGGCCGCTGTTTCGTTCATCGTCATCAATCCGGCCGCCTTCACGCACACAAGTGTCGCGATTCGCGATGCATTGGCAGCAGTGGCCGTCCCGTTCATCGAGGTGCACCTCTCCAATGTGCACCGCCGGGAGTCATTCAGACACCACTCCTATCTGTCCGATCAGGCGGTCGGTGTGATCGCGGGTCTGGGGCCGAGCGGTTACCGCTTCGCGCTGCAATTTGCCATCGAGTCGATCCGCGACTGAGCGGTCGCCGTCCCACTTTTCTGTTCAGGAACCCAGTCACATGGATTTGCGCAAGCTCAAGACCCTGATCGACCTGGTGGCCGAGTCAGGCATCGCCGAACTCGAAATCACCGAAGGCGAAGACAAAGTTCGCATCGTCAAGGGTCAGGCACCCGCGCCGGGCTATATGCCGATGATGCCCGCGCAGATGGCCATGCAGCCGGTTGCCGCTGTTGCACCCGCCCCAGCCGGTGTTGTGGCTGCTGCACCGATGGCCGAGCCGTCGCCGGCAGAGCCCACCGGGCATGTGCTGAAGTCGCCGATGGTGGGCACCTTTTACCGTTCGGCGAACCCCAATTCGGCGCCCTTTGCCGAAGTCGGGGCGGTGGTGAAGGAAGGCGACACCCTGTGCATCATCGAAGCGATGAAGCTCATGAACGAAATCGAGGCCGATGTCGCGGGCACCGTGAAGGCCATCCTCGTGGAGAACGGACAGCCGGTTGAGTACGGCCAGCCGTTGTTCGTCATTGAGTGACCCCATGTTCGACAAGATCCTGATCGCCAATCGAGGCGAGATTGCCTTGCGCATCCAGCGGGCCTGTCGTGAACTCGGCATCAAGACCGTGGTGGTGCATTCGGAGGCGGACACCGAGGCCAAGTACGTCAAGCTCGCCGATGAGTCAGTCTGCATCGGACCGGCGAACTCGCGTGAGAGCTACCTCAATGTGCCAGCGATCATCAGCGCGGCCGAAGTCACCGATGCCGAAGCCATCCACCCCGGCTATGGCTTTCTGTCCGAGAATGCCGACTTTGCTGAGCGGGTCGAAAAAAGCGGCTTCGTCTTCATCGGCCCGCGTCCGGAGTCGATCCGCATCATGGGCGACAAGGTCAGCGCGAAAGACGCGATGCGGGCCGCAGGCGTGCCGGTGGTTCCGGGCTCCGAAGGCGCGCTGACGGACGAACCGCGGGAGATCGTCAAGATCGCGCGGGCTGTCGGCTATCCGGTGATCATCAAGGCCTCGGGCGGTGGCGGCGGGCGGGGCATGCGCGTGGTCAATACCGAGGCCGCCTTGCTGAATGCCGTGACCACCACTCGCGCCGAAGCAGGGGCTGCCTTCGGCAATCCGAACGTCTATCTCGAGAAGTTTCTGGAAAACCCGCGCC
>CAIXXI010000183.1 GCA_903923345.1 uncultured Burkholderiales bacterium
CAGGACGAAGACCGTCGACGCTCGCGCGAGGCGGGGTTTGATGCCCACCTGACCAAGCCAGTCGATTACGCGGATTTGAAGAAGCTGCTGGCTCGTGGCGGTATCGGCTGATCCGAAACCCCGCCGTCCGGGCTCAGAATGATGAGCCGGGCGTCTTCAGGAACTCGATCTCGTCTGCGCTCGATGCGCGGCCGAGCATGGCATTGCGGTGGGGATAACGGCCGAATCGATCGATGATTGCCTTGTGCCGAAGCTCGAAAGCCAGATTGGACTCAAGGCCGGGCGCACTGAACAGGCTCACCGCCTGCTCGTGAATCAGGGCTGATTCGCTGTGCATGTAGGGCATGTACAGAAACGCTCGGCGCACCGGGTCCAGCTCGGGGTCGCAACCGAGTGCGACCGCAGTCTGGGCCAGGCCCAACGCCAGCGGATCACATGCAAAGGCCCGCGCGTCATTTCGAAAGAGGTTGCGGGAGAACTGGTCCAGAACGATCAGTTCGGCCAGACGCCCCTGTGCGCTTTCTCGCCATCCGAAGAGCTCGCATCGGCCCGCGGCCTCATGCGTTCGAGCAAATCGTTCGCGAACGAGTTGGTCGAATGCGTCGGAACGCTGCCACCACTGATTGGGGTCGATTTCGCTGAACCAGAAATCGAGGACTGAGCGAGGGTTCATTTCAGGTGAGTGCATGGTCCGCTCCGGGTCACGGTCAGACACGAGCTTAAACCGTACATCACACGCTGGATTGCCCAGGGTTCGGACTGACCCCCAGGCGTTTTCACCTGAGGTCTACGAGCATGGTGCTCGGCGCTCGGTCAATCGGTATGCTTGAGCCCGTTCGTAGCGTCCCGAATCAGGCGCTGCTCCAGATTCAGTTGACTCCCTTTCTCCATGACACAAGCTCTTGGTATGACCGCGATCGTCGGTGCCGGTGCCGTCGGCAGCTTCTACGGCGCGATGCTGGCCCGTGCCGGCCACACAGTGACGCTGATCGGTCGCGCACCGCATGTACAGGCGATCGCCGAACGGGGACTGCGCCTGCACATGAACGGCCAGACCCACGCGGTGTCGCTGGACGCCAGCACCGATCTGGCGGCGGTTGGCGATGCTGATCTGGTTCTGTTCTGCGTGAAGTCGCCAGACACCGACGCGGTGTCGCGCCAGTTGGCCCCGCTGCTGAAACCCGACGCGCTGGTGATGAGCCTGCAAAACGGCGTTGACAACGCCGATACCCTGGCGCGTAACCTGACCCAGGCCGTGGTGCCGGTGGCAGTATACGTGGCCACGTCAATGCCCGGGCCCGGCGAGGTGCATCACCATGGCCAGGGCCAACTGGTCATCGGCCCGATCAATGCCGCCGCTGCGGCCGACGCAGCACTGATGTCGCGGCTGCAATCGGTGGTGAATCGGTTCGCCAGCGCCGAGGTGCCGGTGCGCGTCTCCCCCGACGTCTTCGGTGAACTGTGGCGCAAGCTGATCGTCAACTGTGCCTACAACGCGGTGTCGGGCCTGACCCGGCAACCTTATGGACGCATGGCCGATCTGCCGGCCATCGTCGATCTGCAACGCGCCGTGGTGCGCGAGGTGGTGGCGGTGGCGCGTGCCGCGGGTCAGACGATTGACCTCGACGCCTCGATGGCTGCCATGGCCGCCATTGCCACCGCCATGCCGGGCCAGCATTCGTCCACCGCGCAGGACATGGCGCGCGGTCGGCCGACCGAAATTGACCACCTCAACGGCTTCGTGGTCCGACTCGGCGCAGAGCTCGGTGTGCCCACCCCAGTGAACCAGGCCCTGCATGCGCTGGTCAAATTGGTCGACGTCAACCGCGACGCCGGCTGAGGATGGTGGATACCGAGCTTCAGCCTGTTCCG
>CAIXXI010000184.1 GCA_903923345.1 uncultured Burkholderiales bacterium
ATGTCGGGGCGGCTGGGCGAGGGGTGGCGGCGATGGTACGGGAAAGCCCGTCCGGCCGGATCGATGCCCCGGGAAGGCATGGGCTAACATCGCACCGGTCTGAAAGCGGAGTCGACCATGTCCCACACCATCATTGCCACTGCAGCCGCACCGGCTGCGATCGGCCCCTACTCGCAAGCAGTCCGTGCCGGCAATACGGTCTATCTCTCCGGCCAGATTGCACTGGACCCGGCCAGCGGCCAACTGGTGGACGGCGGTTTTGATGCGCAAGTCGAGCGCGCCTTCCTCAACATGAAGGCGGTGGCCGAGGCGGCCGGCGGATCGCTGCGCGACGTGGTCAAGCTCACGCTGTTCCTCACCGACCTCGCCCAGTTTCCCAGGGTCAACGAGATCATGCAGACCTTCTTCGAGGCGCCCTATCCGGCGCGTTCGACCGTGGGTGTGCTGAGCCTGCCGCGCGGTGCGCTGTTCGAGGTCGAAGCGGTCCTGGTGCTGTCCTGATCGTGCCGGTGTCTTGACCGATCTGACCCAATTCGCCCGACTCGGTCTGCGCACCGAGGCCGACCTGCTGCTGCACCTGCCCCTGCGCTACGAGGACGAGACCCGCATCACCGCGATCGATCAGGTGCGCCCGGGCGAGACGGTTCAGGTCGCAGGTGAGATCTGTCGCAACGAGGTGGTGACCCGGCCGCGTCGCATGCTGCAGATCGAACTCGACGATGGCAGCGGGCGCATCTCGCTGCGCTTTTTGAACTTTTACGGCTCGCAGGTGGCGCAGCTGGCGATCGGCCGGCGGGTGCGGGCGATGGGCGAGGTGCGAGGCGGGCTGTTCGGCCTGGAGATGGTCCATCCGCGATACCGGCTGCTGGGTGGCCAGGATCGATTGCCCACCACGCTCACCCCGGTGTATCCGACGGTGGCCGGTATCGGCCAGACCGCATTGCGCCGCGCGATTCTCGAGGCCCTGGCCCGCACGAACTGGGCCGATACCCTGCCTGCGGGCTGCGCGCAGCGCTTGGGCTTGCCCGAGCTGATGCCTTCCTTGCGGCTGCTGCATCAGCCGCCGCCCGGCACGCCGCTGTCGTCCCTGGAGGATCGCAGCCATCCGGCCTGCCGGCGACTGGCTTTCGAGGAGCTGCTCGCGCAACAGCTGTCGCTGCGCCGCGCACGGGCCGCACGGGCCAGCCAGCGCGCACAGCCCCTGCGCGTGACCGAACAGGTCGATCGTCTGCGCCAGGCGTTGCCCTTTGCCTTGACCGGCGCCCAGCAGCGGGCCTGGGCCGAAGTGTCGGCTGACCTGAGTGGATCGCAGCCGATGAATCGCCTGCTGCAAGGCGATGTCGGCAGCGGCAAGACGGTGATCGCGGCGCTGGCCGCCATGCAGGCGATCGGCAGCGGACGACAGGCCGCGCTGATGGCACCGACCGAGATTCTCGCCGAGCAGCATCATCGCAAGCTGCTGCCCTGGCTCGAGCCGTTGGGGGTGCGGGTCGCGTGGCTGGCTGGCTCGCTGCCGGCATCGGCCAAAAAGTCGGTGCGTGCGGCGGCTGCGCGCGCCGAGGTCGATCTGCTGGTCGGCACGCATGCCCTGGTCGAGGATTCGGTCGAGCTGCCTGCACTCGGATTAGCGATTGTCGATGAGCA
>CAIXXI010000185.1 GCA_903923345.1 uncultured Burkholderiales bacterium
ATCCTGAACTGGCTGCCCAACTGGCGGCGACCGGGTGTCGTGCGTGCCGACTTGCTCGCTGGACTCACCAATGCGGTGGTGGTGCTGCCGCAGGGCCTGGCGTTTGCCATGCTGGCCGGGCTGCCCCCGCACTACGGCCTGTATGCCGCGATGGTGCCCAGTCTGGTGGCGGCGCTGTTCGGATCGAGCCGCCTGATGGTCAGCGGGCCGGCCAATGCCATCTCACTGACCACGCTGTCACTGCTGTCGCCGCTCGCCGTGCCAGGCTCGGATCAGTACGTGGCACTGGCCATCACATTGGCCATGATGGTCGGTGTCTTGCAGATCGGGCTGGGGCTGGTTCGTGCCGGGCGGCTGGTTGATCTCATGCCGCATTCGGTGATCGTTGGCTTCACCGCAGGCGCGGCCGTCCTGATTGCCACGTCGCAGCTCGCTCCGTTTCTCGGTCTCGAAATTGCGCGCGGGCTGTCGATTCCTCAGGTTCTTGAGGCGCTCTGGGCCCGTCGTCATGAAGTCAACGCGATGGCTGTCGCCAGCGGACTGGCGACGCTGCTCGCGATGACGGTGTGGCGACCCTTCGAACGACGCCTGCCCGGAATCCTGGTCGGGGTAATCGTCGGGTCGCTGGTGGCTGCGGGGCTGCAGGCGCTGATGCCTGACATGGCGCCGCTCAAGGCTCTGCCGGCGCTCAAGGAGGTGCTGCCGCCCCTGAGTTGGCCGGATTTCAGCCTGTCGACACTGCGCAGCCTGCTCGTACCGGCTCTGGTGATGACGCTGCTCGGATTGACCGAGGCGGTGGCGATTGCCCGCTCGATGGCAGCGATTCGGGGCGATACCCTGGATGGCAATCGCGAATTCATCGGGCAGGGGCTTGCCAATCTGGCCGGCAGCTTCTTCTCGTCGTTTCCGACCAGCGGCTCGTTCAACCGCTCGGGTGTGAACCTGGCGGCCGGTGCCCGCACGCCCTTGGCTGCGGCGTCGGCATCGGGCTTTCTGCTCCTGCTGGTCAGCCTTGTCGGGCCACTGGCCCGGTATCTGCCTTATGCGGTCGTGGCCGGACTGCTCCTGAGCGTGGCCTGGCGGTTGATTGATCGTGCCGAAATCATCCGGATCTGGCGTGAGGTGCCGCTCGACCGAGCCCCGCTGATGGTGACTTTCCTGGCCACGGTCACGCTGTCACTGGAATGGGCGATCGGGCTCGGGCTGCTGACGGCCTGGATCGCCCGTCGCACCGTGAAGAAAATCGCTGTCTGAAGGACTGAAGGTTCAGTCGCAGCGCGCGGTCATGCCGCCATCCACCACGAGTTCGGTGCCGGTGATGAAGCGCGCGTCATCGCTGGCCAGAAATAGCACGGCACTCGCGGTGTCACGCCCGTCGCCCATGAAGCCCAGCGGAATGCGTGCCTGGCGCGATGCCAGCAGTGCGTCGACATCGCCGCCTGACCTCTGGCCCGCCAGCCGCGCTTCGACCATCGGCGTGTGCAACTGGCCGGGCACCACGGTGTTCACTCGCACGCCTTGCGCGGCATGCTGCACGGCCACCACCCGCGAGAGCTGGATGACGCCTGCCTTGGTGGCGGCATAAGCCACCTGCGCGCTGCCGGTCCAGCGGATGCCCGAGGTCGATGCGATGTTGACGATGGCCCCACCGCCCTTGGCGATCAGGATCGGCAGCACATGTTTGCAGCTCAGGAACACGCTCTTCAGATTGGCATCAACCTGCGAGGTGAAGACCTCCTCGCTCATCTCGATCGGCCCGCCTGCCGCAGAGCCACCGACATTGTTGACCAGCACATCGACCGTGCCAAAGGCGCGCACACACTCGGCCACCATCGCTTCGACCGAGTCGGACCGGGTGACATCAGCCGCAAAGGGCAGGATCGCGTCACGATGCACGCCCGCCTGAGCCAGCGTCTCTTCAACCCGGGCCAGATCCCGGTCGACGGCCAGGACTCGAGCCCCTTCTTCGGCCAGTCGAACGGTGATGGCACGGCCATTGCCCCAGCCCGGTCCGACGCAGCCTGCGCCGGTCACGATGGCAACCTTGTTCTGGAACCGCGGATTCATGGGGATCGCTGTTGTGTGTGGACCGCTCAGGCCAGCTCGTAACGGATCATGCGCACGATGTTCAAGGCGGACGTCAGGCCGTTCACATGGCCAAAGCGCATCAGGCGTTCGTCGCAAATCCGGACCATGCTGGCATGCGTAAACATATTGTCTGCTGCACGCTGAGGCGAGTAACCCAGGGACGCCTGGATGATCTCCATCTGGTCTGGTCGGCCGGTCAGAAACATCCAGTCGGTGCCCAGGCCGTATCGCTTCTTGTATTCGAGCAACTGTTTCGGCCCGTCATCAAGCGGGGTGAGGGTCATCGTCACGAAGGTGAGCTTGCCGGCCGAGGTGCCCAGCATCTCCCTGGCGTCGATGAGATTGCGCATGGTCGGGGGGCAGAGCTTTTCGCAGGCGCTGTACATGGCCGAGAGCACCACCTGGCG
>CAIXXI010000186.1 GCA_903923345.1 uncultured Burkholderiales bacterium
ACTTTTCGAACAGGGTTTCGCGCAGACCTTCTCGAGCCGCTTTTTCGCTCTTGACTGTGGGCGGCAGCTGGTGGTGGTCGCCCGCCAGCACAATGCGCTGGCCCTGGGCAATCGGTCTCCAGCAACCCGGCTCCCGGGCCTGGGCGGCTTCGTCGATAAAGACGGTCTCAAAGTTCAGGAGGCGAATGTTTCTGTTGCTGGCGCCCACCAGAGTGCAGGTGATGACCTGCACCGATTCGAGCACAGCCTCGGTCATGAAGCGCTCCAAGTCGTCGGCGACTTGGCGCAGGTTGCGGGCTTCTTCCCTCAGCCATTGGCGGTGCTGTCGCTCCTCGTAACCCAAATGGCGCACCTGCTCGTTGGCAGTGTCTCGGTGCTGTTCAGCGGTTTGGCGCATCGCATGCATCTTGCTGTAGCTGGGGTGGGCCATCACCCCAGCATCAAGGGTGTGCTTGAGCAGTAGGTCCGACACCCGGCTGGGGTTGCCCAAGCGGATCACGTTGACACCGCGCTCGGCCAACTTTTCGGTCAGCAGGTCCACGGCGGTGTTGGAGGGGGCGCACACCAGCACGCGCCGCTCGCGGCGAACGGTTTCCAAAATGGCCTGCACCAGCGTGGTGGTTTTGCCCGTGCCGGGCGGGCCATGGATGATGGCTACGTCTTGGGCCGTGGCCACATGGCGCACAGCCGACAGCTGGGAGTCGTTGAGCGCACTTGGGTAAAACAGGTCGTCGGCTTTGGGCTCGCGAAAGCTGGCCTGCCGGGCGCCGAGCAGCACGTCGCGCAGTTCGGCCAAGCGGTTGCCGTGTGCGCCCATCACTTCAGCCAGGGCGTGGTGCATTTCGCGGTAGCTCACCTCGTCAAAGGTGAGGTCAATGCCCAGCGTGCTGCCATTCAGTACCCAGTCGGGCAGCGCTTCTTTGGTGGTGGCCAACAGCAGCTTGTTGCGCCGCACGCGGGTCACCACACCGCTCAGCACGGGCCGGTCAGCTCCTGAGTGGCCAGGCGCATTGCTGAACAGCGCAGCACTCACCCCCACCTGAAACAGATGCAGGTCTTGCCGATGGGCAGGACGCTCCAGCTCGAGCACCACCTTGCCCCCAAAACCGATGTCTTCCTGGGTGATGGTGATGGGGTACCAGGTCAGGCCGCGCCGTCGGCGCTCCTTGATGCTGGCACTGGTGCTTTTAAGCCTGAATTGCGCCTGGTCTTCCTTTTGCTCCAGTTGCATGAGCGCACGCACATGGCGTAACTCTTCTTGAACAGCGCAAGGGGAGATGGGGATCAGGTCTTGGTCAGCCAAAGGTCATGGGAACGAGAACGAGAGGGGGTACACGGACTGAACCGCTCTCGGTATTGAGGATGGACGGACTCTAACCGAAGCACCAATCGGTTTCGGATTCCAACAATTGCTGCCCATCGAATATCAGGTCGTTCCGCACGGCCTCAGACGGCAGTGACCCAGTTGTCCAGTTGCAAGCCGGGCACCTTGGAAAACTCGCGGGTGTTATTGGTGATCAGCGTGGCTTGCTGGCTTAGAGCATGCGCGGCAATCATCGTGTCCATCGAACCAATGGGAGTACCGCGGCGCTCGAGCTCTGTTCGCAAGTCACCATAAACCCACGCCGCCTTGGCATCGAACGGCAGGATGGTGAGCGGGGCCAAAAACATTTCCAGCGCCTGGCGATTGCGTGGCGAGTCACTTTTGGCTACGCCGAAGGCGAGTTCAGCAGCGACCACGCTGCACATCCCGATTTCGCCCATCCGATATTGCTGAAATCGCGCCAGCACCGAAGGAGGCTTGGCGTTGATGATGTAAATGCAGATGTTGGTGTCGAGCAGGATCATGATCCGAGGCCGGGTCGCACATCGACCCTGATTTGCTCCTCAGGCTGCTGACGCGTCAATACGAATCCAGGCTCAAACGCAGCCAGCCCGGCTTGCAGTGTCTGCCAAGGGTCATCGGCAGGAAGCAAGAGAACTCCGTTTCCAAAGTGCTGTACCACCACCTCAGTACCGGCAAATCGATATTCTTTCGGCAGCCGAACGGCTTGACTGCGTCCTGATTGGAAAAGGCGTGCGGTGTCCATGATGGCCCCTGAATTGATATCCACCAATGATATCTATCAGCCCTCAACCTGTCCACGAAAAGTCAACTCACGCCTTGCAGCGGCAGGCGCCGAGGCGTTGAGTTGCTTGAGACATCGCGCTCGAGGCAATCCTCACAACACGAAGTCCGTTGCCAACAAGGTCGTGGTGTAGTTCCCCAGCAATGCGATGGTGAAGTCGGGTGCGAGGTTGGCATCGACGTACAGAACGGATCCGAAACTCGATTGCCATAGAAAACCGAAGACCTTCCCCCTGTACAGGCGGGCGAACGTGACTGCGAAAGCCGGAAATGCGGGCCTAATGTGACTAACCTACTTGCCAATACTCACCAACCAGGTTAGTTTCGTACATGGAGAAAAGTACCCCACACTGCAAGCTGACGGTGGTGAAAACCTACATTCAAGCTGGCAAGGTTCGCGTGACCCGCGCGGCCCGGCTTGGGGCCACTGAATTGGGCTTTGAACTCTCCGACATGTTGGCTGTAGTGATGGCACTCAAGACTGTCGACTTTTATAAAAGTATGAGCTGTGAATATGAAATGCCCTGTGTGTGGCGCGGCGCAACTGATCCATGACACACGCGACCTGCCCTATGTCTACAAAGGCGAAACCACGACCATTCCCGCGGTAACAGCTGACTTTTGCCCTGCATGTGATGAGTCCATCACGGATGTCACTGAAACTGAGCGTGTGATGCGCGAAATGCAGGCATTCAACAAGCAGGTGAACGCAGCCATCGTGGATCCTGCGTTCATCGCCAGAGTACGTAAAAAGCTTGACCTCGGTCAGCGTGAGGCCGCTGAAATTTTCGGTGGCGGTATCAATGCCTTTTCGCGCTACGAGAATGGGAAGACCAAGCCGCCCCTGGCTCTGGTGAAGTTGCTCAAGGTGCTTGACCGGCATCCCGACCTTCTCAATGAGGTTAGAGCGGCCTGACACACTGCAGTTCTCTGTCAGACTGCCATCACTCTGGCCGCAGTGATGGGTCCATCCGCGAACGACTAATGGCACGGGCTTCGCGCCGCTCATTCATCATCTGCCAACTAGGCACCACCTCACCGATGGGCCGAATGGTGTAGCGGATCGGTAATCTCCACCCTTCGATCCGACTGAAGGCACTCTCGCAGTTTGCGACCCTCCCGACCCAATCTAGACAGGCCTGTTGAAGCAGGCCTGCCTTCAGATCACAACACGAAGTCGGGTGCGAGGTTGGCATCGGCGTTGCCACTGATGACTGTGGTGCCGGTTGTGGCGATGTTGGCGTCGATGGCCGAGACATCAATGCGGTCGGCTGCGAATCAGTTGATCAGGCCGCTAGCGCCGCCTTGAATGGCCGGATCG
>CAIXXI010000187.1 GCA_903923345.1 uncultured Burkholderiales bacterium
ATGAAGGCGGTGTTTGCGCAGCTCGAATATCCGGCACTCATGCATTGCAAGTCGGGTGCGGATCGGGCGGGCCTGGGGTCGGCGCTGTATCGCATCCTTCATCTTGGGCACGAGGTCGAGGCCGCCATGAGTGAGCTCGACTGGCGCTACGGCCATTTCAGACAAGCCAAGACCGGCGTGCTCGATTTCTTTCTGGCGACTTATGTTGCCCGGAATCGACGTGAGCCCATCGCCTTTCTGGACTGGGTCGATCGCGAATACGACAAGCCCGCCCTGCAGGCTGAATTTCATGAGCGCGGCTGGGCAAGCGTCCTGGTCGATCGGGTCCTGCGTCGCGAATGAATTCACTGGCCTTGTATCGACGCCTGCTCGGGACCATCCGTCCTTATCGGGGCATGGTTGCAGTGTCGGTGCTGGCGATGCTGGCGGTCGCCGCGCTCGAGCCGGCCTTGCCGGCGCTACTGCGGCCGCTGGTCGATGAAAGTCTGATCGGCCGAGACCGCAGCGCCCAGTGGCAGGTGCCGCTGCTGCTGGTGCTGGCCTTCACCGCCAAGGGCTTTGCCGAATACATCGCCAATGTGACCAGCCAATGGGTTGCGAACAAAGCGGTCACCGACCTGCGCCGGCAGGTCTTCGAACACCAGACCCATCTGCCGGTGTCGGTGCATCTGGAACAGACCTCCGGGCGGATGATGTCGCGCCTGCTCTACGACATCCCGCAGGTGGGGGCCGCGCTCTCGACCGCCTGGATCGTGGTCATTCGGGACAGCCTGGTCATCCTTGGGCTGACGTCCTATCTGATCTGGACCGCATGGGAGTTGACCCTGATGATCGTCGCAGTCGCACCGGTGGTGGCCTGGCTGATCCGGGTGGCCAGCGGCAAGCTGCGCGGCGGCAATCAGGCCATGCAAGCCTCAACCGGGCAGATGACCGGTGTGATCGAAGAAAGCTTGAACGGTATTCGTGAGATCAAGCTGTTCGGCACGCATGCTCATGAGGCGGGCCGGTTTGCCGAGATCACTGAAACCCTGCGTCGGCAGACGATGCGAACCGTACGGGTCAGCGCAATCAACGTGCCTCTGGTGCAGGTGCTCGCCGCCATCGTGGTGGCTGCGGTGGTCTGGGTGGCCTCAACCCTGTCGGCGCAGGATCGTCTGTCGCCCGGACAATTCGTGTCCTTCGTGGCAGCGATGGCGATGCTGTTCGAGCCGATTCGACGACTGACCAACATCAATGATGTGATCCAGCGTGGACTGGCTGGAGCACAAAGCCTCTTTGACCTGCTCGACCTCCCGCCCGAAGCGGACGCGCCGTCGGGCAAGCGTGATCGGGTCCGCGGTGAACTGCGCTTCGAGAACGTCAGCTTCCGGTATCCAGGCCAGACCGAGTGGGCGCTGCAGCACATTGATCTGGTGGTCGGTGCGGGCGAAACCGTGGCGCTGGTGGGTGCATCCGGCAGCGGCAAGACGACACTGGTCAATCTTGTTGCGCGCTTTCTGAGCCCCGATCAGGGCAACATCTTTCTGGATAACCGACCGCTTGCCCGGTTCGAACTGGCCCATCTGCGCGATCAGCTCGCCTGGGTTGGGCAGCATGCCGTGCTCTTCGATGACACGGTTGCGGCCAACATTGCCTATGGCAAACCGCAGACGCCACGCCAGCAGATCATCGAGGCCGCTGAGCTGGCGCAGGCCTGGTCCTTCATCCAGACCCTGCCGCAGGGCCTGGACTCGAGGGTCGGGGTCAACGGCAGTCAGCTGTCAGGCGGTCAACGCCAGCGCATTGCCATCGCTCGAGCATTCATCAAGGATGCGCCGATCCTGCTGCTCGATGAGGCGACCTCGGCACTCGACAATGAGTCGGAACGGGCCATCAAGGCCTCGTTGGCGGCCCTGCGGCGCAATCGCACGGTGCTGGTGGTTGCTCACCGCTTGTCGACGATCATGGATGCAGATCGAATCGTGGTGATGGAGGCAGGCCGCATCGTCGAGTCGGGGCGACACCAGGATCTGCTCGAACGGGACGGTGCCTATGCTCGGCTGTTTCGGGCGGCAGAGGGGTCTGCCACGGTGTCATGAATGTAAGCAGATGCGACCGGCGTCTACCGCGGGGTTCTTCGGGTCGTTTTCCGGGGATGATGTTCTCGGGGTTTAGAGGAGAAGGTTCATGAGGCAATTCAGTTTGATCCTGATCGGATCCGGGCTTGGCTTGGTGTGGTGTCAGGCGTGGGCACAGCCCGCCCCGCCGCCGCCGCCGGGTGCATCAGCCGATAACAAGCGGGCGGCCAGTCGCTACTACGGCACCGCAAGACCACCCGGGCAGCCTGGCTTGCCGCCTCCGCCGCCGCCCGGCGCAGGAGGACGTCCCTATCCGGGCGCAGGCATGCCATTGCCGCCTCCGGGTCGACCGATCGTTGTCGCACCGCCCCCCAGAGTGGGCGTTGGTGTCTCCATTGGTCCGGTCTGGGGCGGCTCCTGGTATCGGCCTTCATATGGATACCCGTACGGCTATCCGTATGGCTACCCGTACGGCAATCCCTATTCGACCTGGAGCTACCCGGTCTACCCCGCGCCCCTGATGGTGTCGCCGCCGGTGGTGGTATCGCCTCCCGTCCCGGTGACGTATATCGAGCGAAGTCCGGAGGGCGAACAGGCCC
>CAIXXI010000188.1 GCA_903923345.1 uncultured Burkholderiales bacterium
GCACTCGGTTGCGACCCCGAGCTGGACCCGGTGCGCCGAGCGTTTCTGTACATGCCCTACATGCACAGCGAATCAGCCCTGATTCACGAGCAGGCTGTGAGCCTGTTCAGTGCGCCCGGACTTGAGTCCAATCTGGCTTTCGAGCTTCGGCACAAGGCAATCATCGATCGATTCGGCCGCTATCCCCACCGCAATGCCATGCTCGGCCGCGCATCGAGCGCAGACGAGATCGAGTTCCTGAAGACGCCCGGCTCATCATTCTGACCTCGCACAGCTGAGTTTCGGATCAGCCGATACCGCCACGAGCCAGCAGCTTCTTCAAATCCGCGTAATCGACTGGCTTGGTCAGGTGGGCATCAAACCCCGCCTCGCGCGAGCGTCGACGGTCTTCGTCCTGGCCCCAACCCGTGATCGCGATCAGCATGACGCCCTCGACGCCATGACGCTGCGCGCGAATCCGGCGTGCTGCCTCGTAGCCGTCGATTTCAGGCAATCCGATGTCGAGCAGCACCACATCGGGCGTCCATTGCGCGGCCGCTTCCACCGCTTTCAGCCCATCCCGGGCAACGCGGGTTTCGTGGCCATCGAGGTCCAAAAGGCGAGCCATGCTGTCGGCCGCATCCTGGTTGTCGTCGACGACCAGGATGCGCAGGGGGGCCGATTCCAGGGGCTGCACCGCCAAGCTCACTTCCGGCGGCGCACTCAACTCTGCAAGTCGTTTCATTCGCACCACGAACTCGGCCCCGCGGCCCACTCCGCCGCTGCGAGCCTCGACGCTGCCGCCGTGCATCTCGACCAGGGTCTTCACCAGCGTGAGGCCCAGGCCCAGGCCCAAGCCGTGGCCACTGCGCGAACGCTCCAATACTTGCTCGATCTGCGTGAACATGCCGAAGACGTGCTCAAGGTTCTCGGCAGCGATGCCCATGCCGTTGTCTTCGACCCGAATGGCGGCCTGGTCTGCGTCCGCTTCGATCGTGAGTCGGATGCGACCGCCGCGCTCGGTGAACTTCGCTGCGTTGTGGAGCAGATTGCCCAGGACCTGGATCAGCCGCGCCGGGTCGGCACTCACATGAATGGGCTCGGCTGGCGAGGTGATGGTGAACTCGTGGTTCATGCTCGCGAAGAACGGCTGCACGGTTTCGACCGCCTGACGCGTAATCGCGGCCAAATCCACGCGTTCGCGCTTGAGCTCGATCGTGCCATGGCTGATTCGGCTCACGTCCAGCAAGTCGTCCACCAGCCGCACCATCTGAGCGATCTGCCGCTCCATCATCTCGAATATCGCTTGGGCGTTCTCGCGTTTGCTGTCGCTTCGCTGCAGGATCTGCAGTGCATTTCGAATCGGCGCCAGAGGGTTGCGCAACTCGTGCGCCAGGATCGCCAAAAACTCGGACTTACGCCGGTCAGCGTCCTTCAGCGCATCTTCGGCCCGCTTGCGCGCGGTGATCTCGCGCCCCGAGCCGGCCACCTGATCCACGGTCCCCGCGTCACCGACCACCGGACGCAAGATGTACTCGTAATGGCCTTCGGTCCCGGTTCGGGTGACGTAGGGCGTCTCATCGATGATCTCGCCGCGTGTCTCGAAGACCGCTCGGATCTGGCGCTGCAGCTTGCCGGCCAGCGCATCGGGATACCCGATCTCGAAAAAGGTCTTGCCGACCACCTGCTCAAGCGGCAAGCCCCACAAATCGAGCAGCGATTTATTGACGTAGGTCAGACGGCCATCGGGATCCAGGGTGAAGCCAAACTCGGTCATCGCCGACAGCGTGGTGTCAAACAATCGCGAACGCTGGTCAGCCTGTATGGCCGCCTCGCGCAGCGCTTCCTCAGCAAGCTTGCGCTCGGTGATGTCGACACCGTGGGCGAAAACACCGTTGATCGAGCCGTCTGCGTCGCGCAGTGCCTGGTAGACCAGATCGATCCAGCGGGTTTGCGACGGTGCCCCGGCCTGTCTGGTGAGCGATACGGGCACGCTGCGTCCCACCCACGGTTCGCCGCTGGTGTAGACATGCTCGACCAATTCGAAGAATCCCTGCCCCTCGATCTCGGGGAAAGCTTCGCGAACGGGCAGACCGATCAGCTCGCGGTGGCCGACAAGCTGGCGATACGCATCGTTGGCCATCTCGATGATGAACGTCGGCCCGCGGAATACCGCCATGAACGCAGGGGCCAACTCGATGATTTCCGCGAGTTGCTTGGCCGTCACGTCATGCGATTGCGCGGCGCGCTCAGGAACGCGGTTTTGCCCGTCGAAAAAAGTCATCAGCTCAATTCTTTAGAGGCCTCAGGAGCGCTGCGCAGCCGACGCAATGTCGACAAGAATTCAGGGTACTCCTTTCGAGGGAGTGTCAGTCGATTCCTTGGCTGTGGAGCGGACAGCGTCAAATGGGCAACTGACCCCAAGGCCATCGTGCTCGCCCTGCATGTTCGCCCCAGTGCACAAACCGATTGGTGATAATGCCGACTTGCCTTGCGAGGTGTGCGCTGGCAATCAAGAGGAGCTGACATGGCAAGTGTTGTGGTCACTGGCGGGAGCGGCAAGGCTGGCCGCGCCGCGATCAA
>CAIXXI010000189.1 GCA_903923345.1 uncultured Burkholderiales bacterium
CGAGGCGATTGGCTGGTGGCGCCGGACGCGCATGCACCCACCCCACGGGTCGATGTGCTGCTCACCGTCCTGCCAGATGCGCCCCGCGCACTGGCCCATCTGGCCCAGGTTCAGATTCACCTGGGCGCAGGCACCTTCAATGCGCGCGTGAGCCTGCTGGATGCCCGCAGTCTGCCCGCAGGGGCTTGCGGGCTTGCGCGGCTGCTCTTTGATGAACCGCTTGCCGCCTTGCATGCAGACCGATTCGTGCTGCGCGATCCGGCTGCACACCGAACGCTGGGTGGCGGTCGAGTCATTGACCCGTTTCCACCGGAGCGGGGTTCGCGCAGCGCATCTCGACTGGCCGAACTCAAGGCGCTCTCACATGACGCACCCCACGAAGCACTGACCGCCTTGCTCGAAAACACACCGCTGGGTGTTGATCTGGATGACTTCGAGCGTGCGCGCAATCTCAGCGCCGCTGAGTCCCATGCGCTTCGACAGCGAGTCGACCCGAAGCGCATTCATGCCCACTCGACACCTGCTTCGCGCGAGGGTCGAATCGGGCTGTCACAACCCCAGTGGCTGAAATGGCTCGAGGCTGTCGGGCAGGCCCTGGCGCAGCACCATGCCAGCCATCCAGACAGCGTCGGTCCCATCGAATCGGATCTGATCCGAGCGGCCACGGCGCTGCGCATGCCCACACCCCTGCGTGGCCGGTCCGCTCGGACCCGACTGATTGCTGCCGACGCGATTCGACACCTGATCGAACAGGGACAGGTGGTGCGACAGGGTGCACGGCTGCGGCAACCCGGTCATCACCCGGCCATGACCGTGGCTGATCAGGCCTTGCTCGATCGGGTCGTGAGCGTGCTGCGTGACTCAGCGCTGCGTCCACCGATCGTCGGCGAACTGGCAAGCGGCCTGGGGCTCGAGCGTGCCGAACTGCTGACCTTCCTGCGGGAGATGTCCCACAAAGGCCACCTGCTGGCGATCTCTCAGAACCGCTTCTTCCTGCCTGAAACACTGACCGAGCTGGCGGACATCGCACGGCAGCTGGCGGCCGGATCTGCAGAGGGGTATTTCGATGCGGCGGCCTATCGCGACGCCTCAGGGATCGGTCGAAACCTGACCATCGATGTCCTGGAATTCCTCGATCGCGCCGGCATCACCCGCTATGCGGGCGAGCGGCGCTCGATCATCGGCTGACGCTCACTGCTGCTTCATGCCGATCATGTCGAAGTTCTTCTTCTCATCCACCCACAGGCGCTGAGCGAGCTTCAGGTAATCGTCGCCGCTCATGTAGGCATCCTCAAGGTCATGCAGCTCGAGCAGCTTGCGATAGGCCGGATCAGAAAGCGAGGCTTTCATGGCGTCATGCCAGACGCGAATCGCCTTAGGGTCCATGCCCTTGGGCCCCACCAGACCGATCGGGCTGATCGACACGATGTCATAGCCGGACTCCCGGGCCGTCGGCACGTTGGGCAGGCGCGGAATCCGCTTGTCCTGGAAGGTCATCAGCACGCGGCCCTTGCCCTGCTTCTCGATCTGCGCCCAACCGCCGTCGATCACCGAATTGATGTGCCCACCGACAAACGCGCTGAGCACCTCCGAGCCGCCCTTGAAGGGGACGAATGTGAGATCGGTCCCGGTCTTCTGGCCGAGCAGATGCGTGGCGATGTGTCCGGTACTACCCGACCCGCTCGCTCCGATGCTGATCTTTCCCGGGTTGGCCTTGGCATAAGCAACGAACTCCGGAACACTCTTGATGCCGGTGCTCTCGGCCACGACCAGCGAAAAGGTGTATCCCGAAAAATTCATGATGAAGCTCAAATCCTTCATCGTGTCGTAGGGCACTTTCTGCAGGTGCGGCACGCGAAAGATCGTGGCGGGTGCGATCGCAACCGTGTGCCCATCGGTGGCAGCCGACTGGGCGACCAGCGAGGCCGCCATCGTCCCGGCCGCACCCGGACGGTTCTCGACGACCACCTGCTGCCCAAGGTTCTTTGCCAGCGGAACAGCCAGGGCCCGGGCAATCGCGTCGGTGGCAGCGCCGGGCGGAAACGGGACCAGCAAGGTGACCGGCTTGCTCGGGAAGGCTGCTTGCGCCATGGCCACACCCGGCAGGGTTGCAGCAATCGAAGCGCCGGCAATCAGCGAGGCCAGCATGATTCGGCGAACGGGATCAACGCACTGGGCGGTTAGGGTTGGCAGGGCCATGGTGTCTCCTCCTGGGAAGTGGGCCGCACGTGGACGTCCAGCGGCTGTTGTGCCGCGAGGTTACCGCAGTTTCGCAGGCTCGACGCACTGCGCCGCAGCCCGTTCCAATGCGTACCGCCCAAGGTTGACTTCGTTCGATCTCTCGTCAAGATGGCCGATCTTGCGCCGCATGCGCTGCAGGTCCATCACAGAGGTCTTGTCATGAGTCTTCGCTTCAAACAACTCTCCCCCTGCTTTGTGGGCGAGGCCAGCCCGATCGATCTGCGCACGGTGCATGATCGACAGACCCTTGAGGAGATCCGCGCCGGCATGGACCAGTACGGCGTGCTGGTCTTTCGGGATCAGCATTTCAGCGACGCTGAGCAGCTCGATTTCGCACAGCGCTTCGACGGCACGCTGCACGCCAAGACATCGACCGCCGTGCTGACCAAGAACCGCTTTGGCAATGAAGCGCTGACAGATATCTCAAACGTCAATGACAAGGGCGAGATCCTGGCCGCCGAAGACCGCCGGCGCGCAAGTTCGGTCAGCAACCGGCTCTGGCATACCGATGCGTCCTTTCAGGACCCGGCCGGACGCTACTCGATGCTGTCGGCCCGGGTCGTGCCGTCGGTACGCGCCGACACGGAATTTGCCGACATGCGCGCCGCCTACGATGCACTGGACGAGGCGACGCGCGCCAGTCTGGAAGGGCTCAAGGTGCACCACACGATCGTGTATTCGCGCCACCTGCTCGGATTTGATTTTTCGCCCGAGGAGGCTGCGAAGCTGCCCGGGGCAGTCCACCCTCTGGTTCGAACACTGCCGGGGTCCGGGCGCCGATCCCTCTACCTTGCTTCGCATGCGGCCAGCATCATCGACTGGCCATTGCCCGAGGGCAGGCTGCTGCTGCGCGACCTGACCGAACATGCCACCCAGCGTGAATTCACCTATCTGCATGAATGGCGTCCGGCCGACTTCGTGATCTGGGACAACCGGGCCACGATGCATCGAGGACGACCCTTCGACGATCGAAACCATCGTCGCGAAATGCGCCGCACGACCACGCTTGATCTGCCGCTGCCGGCGCATCAGGCCGTCAATGCCTGACCTCCCGGACAAACCCTTCATGGACCTGCAGACCCTTCGCATCGACACCGGCACGGACCAGCTCCTGTGCGAAATCCGCGACCGCGTCGCGGTCATCACGCTCAACCGCCCCGAGGCCCGCAACGCGCTGTCCGATCAGCTCAGCCCGGCACTTCGACGCATGATCCGGCAGTGTGGTGATGACGATGCGGTGGGTGCCCTGTTGATCACCGGAGCCGGCACAGCCTTCTGTGCCGGGGGCGATGTCAAGGGCATGGGTGACAACAGCAGCAAGAAGTCGATGAGCACCGAGGAGCGCATCGCCGACCTGATCGAACGCGAGCGGCTGATGACCGGGGCTCTGGTGGCGGTTCGAAAACCGACGATCGCCGCGCTGCCGGGCGCTGCAGCCGGTGCTGGCCTGGCCATCGCATTGGCCTGCGATATCCGGATCGCTGCGCAGTCGGCCTTCGTCAGCGCAGGATACGCACGGGTCGGCCTGTCGGGCGACTACGGCGTCGCCTGGCTGCTGACCCGCGCG
>CAIXXI010000190.1 GCA_903923345.1 uncultured Burkholderiales bacterium
AGGCCAGCGCCTGGGCCGCGCGAACGATCGCTGCCCGATCGACCCCGAAGAATTCCCGCAGCGCCGCACGGGTGTCGCTGCGACCAAACCCGTCGGTGCCCAGGGTGAGATAGCGCCGGCCTTCGGGCACGAAGGCACGGATGCTCTCGGGCACGGCGCGCACATAGTCGGTGGCAGCGATGATCGGCCCACGGCTGCCGGCCAGTTGACGTGCAATGAACGGCGGGGTCGCGGCCTCGCCTGACAGCTGACGCGATTCCCACTCGATGCCGTTGCGTGCCAGCTCGCTCCAGCTGGTCACGCTGAAGACCTCGACCTCGAAGCCCTGGGCAAGCAGTTCGCGCCCGGCGGCGATCACCTCGAGCAGGATGGCGCCCGAGCCCAGCAGGGTGACCGCTGGCTTTGATTGCGCCGCGTCGGATGCGCGCGGGGCGAAATCGGCGCTTGGCTCGGGCTGCCATCCCGAGAGCCGATAGCAGCCCTGCAGCAGGTCGGCATGGTCGCGCTGCGGCACGCTCGGCTGGCCATAGGATTCATTCATCACCGTGATGTAGTAGAAGACATCGCGCTGATCGACCAGCATCTCGCGCATGCCGGCATCGACAATCACCGCCATTTCGCCGGCAAAGGCCGGATCCCAGGCCTTGCAGTTCGGAATCGTCGCCGCCACCAGATGGCTGCTGCCGTCCTGGTGTTGCAGGCCTTCACCGCCCAGCGTCGTGCGCCCCGAGGTGGCGCCTATCAGAAAGCCGCGCGCACGCTGGTCGGCCGCAGCCCAGATCTGATCGCCGACCCGCTGAAAGCCGAACATCGAGTAATAGATATAGAAGGGCAGCATCGCCAGGCCATGCACGCTGTAGCTGGTGGCTGCGGCGGTCCAGCTGGCCAGCGCACCGGCTTCGCTGATGCCCTCTTCGAGGATTTGCCCGTCCGTGGCTTCGCGGTAGCTGAGCACCGAGCCGATGTCCTCAGGCGCGTAGCGCTGGCCGACGCTGGAATAGATGCCGACCTGCTTGAACAGATTGGCCATGCCGAAGGTGCGCGCCTCATCAGCGACGATCGGCACGATCCGTGAGCCCAGGCCGGGCGCCTTGAGCAGCTGGCCGAGCATCCGCACGAAGGCCATGGTCGTGCTCATCTCGCGACCCTGAGCGTCGAGTGCAAACTGTGCGTAGCTCGACAGCTCGGGCACCGCGACCGGGTCGCAGACGGTTTCGCGTCGCGGCATCGACCCGCCCAGGGCATCGCGCCGAGCGCGCAGGTATTGCGACTCCGGGCTGTCCGGGTCGGGTCGGCAGTAGGCCAGAGACGTGGCTTGCGCATCAGACAGCGGCAGGTTGAAACGGTTGCGAAACCCGATCAGGTCCGCGTCATCGAGCTTCTTTTGCGAGTGGGTGGTCATGCGGCCCTGGCCGGCACTGCCCATGCCGTAGCCCTTTTTGGTGTGGGCCAGGATGACCGTGGGTTGCCCGGTGTGAGCATGGGCGGCTGCATAGGCAGCATGGATCTTGACCAGGTCGTGGCCACCGCGTTTGAGCCGATCGATCTGTTCATCGGTCATGCCCTGCGCGAGTTGGCGCAGCGCATCGCTTTGACCGAAGAAGTGCTCGCGGTTGTACTGGCCGTCGCGCGCTGCGAAGGTCTGCATTTCGCCATCGACCGTGTGGGCAAAGGCGTGAGCCAGTGCGCCGGTCAGGTCGCGCGCAAACAGGCCGTCCCAGTCGCTGCCCCAGACCAGCTTGATCACATTCCATCCGGCCCCGGAAAACAGGCGCTCGAGCTCGTCGATGATGCGGCCGTTGCCGCGCACCGGACCATCGAGGCGCTGCAGGTTGCAGTTCACCACCCAGACCAGGTTGTCGAGGTTTTCGCGGGCGGCCAGCGTGAGCGCGCTCATCGACTCGGGCTCGTCCATTTCGCCATCACCGAAGACGCCCCAGACTTTTCGGCCGGTGCAGTCGAGCAACTGGCGATCGCTCAGGTAGTGCATGAATCGGGCGTGGTAGATCGAGCTGATCGGACCGATGCCCATCGACCCGGTGGGGAACTGCCAGAAGTCGGGCATCAGCCAGGGATGCGGATAGCTCGACAGGCCACGGGCGCCGCTGCCGGTTCGATGTGCCGGCGCGGTGAGCTCCTGGCGGTAGTGGTCGAGGTCGGCTTCGCTCAGGCGCCCTTCCAGGAAGGCCCGTGCATACACGCCGGGTGCGCTGTGCGGCTGAAAGAAGACGAGGTCGCCGCCATGGCCTGGCGTGCGAGCCCGGAAGAAGTGATTGAAGCCCACCTCGAAGAGATCGGCTGCGCTGGCGTAACTGGCGATGTGGCCGCCGAGCTCGCCATAGGCCTGGTTGGCACGCACGACCATCGCCAGCGCGTTCCAGCGCATCAGCGAACCCAGCCGCTCTTCGATGGCCAGGTTGCCCGGAAAAGGCGCCTGCCGGTCGACCGGGATCGAGTTGACATAGGGGGTGCACAGCTCAGGGTGCCAGCCGATGGCGCCTTGTCGTGCAAGCAGCGCCAGGTGATCGAGGATGTAGCGGGCGCGCTCTGGGCCTTGCGTGCGGATCAGGCTGTCAAAGGCCTCGCGCCACTCAGCGGTTTCCTGAGGGTCGATGTCGGCGATCGTGCCATCGCTGGCACGGCTGAGGTGGTCTGTGCGGTCAGATTGCATGATCGTAGCGTAATTGGATTCAGGCCGATTTTGGTGCTGAAATGACAGTCTGTTCGGCTTAATGCAGCATAAAATGCCGTGTTTTATACATATACAAGAACATCATGAAACTCGACGCGATCGATCTGCGTATCCTCGACGAGCTTCAGCGCGACGGGGCGCTGTCCAATGTCGAACTGGCCCGACGGGTTCACCTGTCGCCCTCACCCTGTCTGACACGGGTGCGGGCGCTCGAGGCCGCCGGCGTGATCGACCGGTATGTCGCGATCGCCAACCCGGCTGCGCTCGGGCTGGGCCTGTCGGTCTTCATCTCGATCAGCCTGAAGAGCCAGAGCAAGGAGGCGTTGGCCGAATTCGAGCGGCGCATCATCGAACACGACGAGGTGATGGAGTGCTACCTGATGACCGGCGACAGCGACTACCTGATCCGGGTGGCGGTGGCTGATATCGCCGCGCTCGAAAAGTTCATCCTCGAGCAGCTCACGCCGATCCCGGGACTTGAAAAGATTCGCTCGAGCTTTGCGCTCAAGCAGGTGCGCTACAAGACCGCTCTGCCGATAGCGCGCCCGGCGCGCTGAGCCATCGCGCAGGGTTGAGCCGGGCGCAGAGCCCGGGGGTGATCAGCGTGCGGGGCGCCCCAGCGCAGCCGCCACCGCTTCGACCCGGGCCCGGTGCACCGCGTCCCGGATGCGCTGCGCGCGGCTTGAGGCGGGTTCAGGCGGGGATGCACCGGCAATCGCACCGGCGTCGATGCTGCGCGCCGCCTGCAGGGCAGCCTGCCACATCGACGCCTGCGGGTAGGGCTGGTCGCTGCGTCCGGCGCGCCCCCGGGCATCGGCCTCGCAGGCCTGCAGCAGCTCGCTGAACCGGGCCGGCTTGCGGATGGCATCGCAGCGCTCGAGCAGATCGACCATCGTGCAGGCCCGCAATTCGGCTGCGCGGTGCAGGTTGCCGTGATCACGCGCCGCCATGATCGCCAGTTCGCGGCAGTCGTTGGGCACCTTGAGCCGTTCGCAGACCTGACGCGCCAGATGGGCTGAGCGCTGCTCGTGACCGATGTGTGCGGGCAGCACCTCGGCGGGTGTGGTGGCCTTGCCCAGGTCGTGCAGCAGGGCAGCCCAGCGTGCCGGCAGGCTGGCCTGCAGCCGCGCGGCAGCATCGATGACCAGGCTGATGTGGATGCCGGTATCGACTTCAGGATGGTGATCGGCGCGCTGCGGCACGCCCCACAGTGCATCCAGTTCAGGAATCAGGCGGCCCAGTGCGCCACAGTCGCGAAGCACCTCGAGCATGCGCGATGGACGCGTTTCCATCAGGCCGCGCGACAGCTCCTGCCAGACGCGCTCGGGCACCAGCGCATCGACCTCGCCATCGCTCACCATGGCGCGCATCAGGTCGACGGTCTCGGGCGCGACCGTGAAGCGCTCGAATCGGGCCGCGAAGCGGGCCAGTCGCAGGATGCGCACCGGGTCTTCCGTGAAGGCCTCGCTGACATGACGCAGGATGCCGGCGCGCAGGTCGCGCTGGCCACCCCAGGGGTCGATCAGCGAGCCATCGGGCGAGCGCGCCATGGCATTGATCGTGAGGTCGCGCCGGCGCAGGTCATCGTGCAGGCTGACATCGGGTGCGCAGTACACCGAAAAGCCCCGATAGCCGCGGGCCGTTTTGCGCTCGGTGCGGGCCAGCGCGTATTCCTCGTGAGAGTGCGGGTGCAGAAAGACCGGGAAATCGCGTCCCACCGGCTCAAAGCCCAGCGCGGTCATCTGCTCGGGCGTCGACCCGACCACCACCCAGTCACGGTCATTGACCGGCAGCCCCAGCAGCGCATCGCGCACCGCGCCGCCGACTTCATAGGCCTCGATGCCGGGCTCGCTCAACGGCCGGCACGCTCGCGCAGTCGACTGAACCGGGTCGCGATGCCACCGCCATACATCGATGGGCCCAGCTCGCGCAATGAAACCGGTGTGATGCCGAGTTCGGGTGCGACGGCCGCGTCGCTCACGTTGTCGATCGACATCGAGTCGATGTTGTCGCGGCTCATCATCGGTTCTCCGGGCGCCAGCTCCATGAGCATCGCGACCAGTCGGTCGATGCCGGCGGGCAGTCCGATGATCGGCTTGGAGTGACCCGTCCAGACGCCAGCCAGCTCGACCAGCTGGCGCAGGGTGAAGACCTCCGGACCGACCAGCGGATAGACCTTGCCATGGGTGT
Organism: uncultured Burkholderiales bacterium; assembly: GCA_903923345.1. Classification (GTDB taxonomy): domain Bacteria; phylum Pseudomonadota; class Gammaproteobacteria; order Burkholderiales; family Burkholderiaceae_E; genus UBA4615. The sequence continues at coordinate 4,883 of CAIXXI010000190.1, forward strand.
GCGGGTCATCGAGCACGTTGACCGTGGCCGCAGCGACATCGCCGACCCAGACCGGCTGAAAGCGCGCCGTGCTGCCGGCCAGACCGATCAGCGGCAGGAGCGCCTGCAGCCGGGCAAAGACGTTCATGAATGCGTCGTCGGCACCGAACACCACCGAGGGGCGCAGCACGGTCCAGTCGAGATCGGGCGCCGTGCGGATCACCGCCTCACCGGCGGCCTTCGAGCGCAGGTAGCGCGAGGGCAGGGTCCGCTCGCCGCCTTCGGTGACGCCCAGCGCACTGATGTGGACCAGCCGGCGCACGCCCTGTGCCGCACAGGCCTTCACGAGCAGTCGGGGCAACTGGACATGGGCCCGGTCGAAGTCCGGCCCCCAGTCGGGGCCTGCAGCCCGACCATGCAGGATGCCGACCAGGCTGATCGCCGTATCGCACCCTCGGGCCAGGTGCTCGAGCACACCGGTTTCACTGACGTGGGTTTCGACCACATCGACGCGGGGCAGGAGCAGGAGATGTCGGGCCCGCTCACGATGCCGGGTCGGGACGATCACCTTGTGGCCTTGCGAGGCCAGCTGCGCCACCACATGGCTGCCGATGAAGCCACTGCCACCAACGACGAGGATCTGCCTGGGATTCATGGTCTGCGCTCCAGAAGATCCGCGGCTCAGCCACCCGGTGCGGGTGTGGCTGCGGTTGCAGGGCCGGGCTGGATCTCACCCAGCATGGCCTTGAGCGACGGGATCTCGCCGTTCATGAGGCCTGAGTACCAGGTGGCATTCGAGAGCACGGCCTTCACGTATCCACGGGTCTCGGTGAAGGGAATGATCTCGGCAAAAATAGCCCCTTCGACCGGCCGATCGAGCGTGCCGCGCCAGGAACGTGGCCGACCGGGGCCGGCGTTGTAGCCGGCCGAGGCCAACACCGGTGACCGATCCAGACCGTCATAGACCGTCTTCAGATAGTAGGTGCCGAACTGCAGATTGGTGTCGAGGTCGTTGATCTGCGAGGGGCTGAAGTTCTTGACGCCCATGCGCTGCGCAATCCACTGCGCGGTCGCCGGCATGATCTGCATGAGGCCGGAGGCACCGACGCTGGAGCGCGCATCCATGATGAAGCGCGATTCCTGCCGGATCAGGCCGTAGACCCAGGCGGGATCCAGGCCCTGCGCTTTGGCATTCGGGGCCAGCCGCTCAACGAAGGGCGTGGGGTAGCGCATGTTGAAGTCGTGCTCGGTGCGGGTTCGGTCGGCGGTGTTGACCATGCGATCGAGCAGACCACGCTGGCGGCCGTATTCGGCGGCTGCCAGCAATTGGCGGTCGTTCATGCCGCGCAGCTGAAAGTTCCACTCGCGATTGCCTTCAGGGCGCAGCCCAAGCTCGTAAAACCGCAGGGCACGCTCAAAGCCGGGATTGCTGCGGGCAGCGGCCAACTCGGCTGGCGTGACCGGCGCAGCCTTGGGCGGGATCGTCGGCCTGGCGCCAATCTCCTCGGAGGCCAGTTGCGAGTAGAACTCCGGGCGCCCGGCAATCGAGGTGAACAAGGTACGGGCCTGATGCTTCGCTTCGGCGGAGTCGGACTGCGCCTGGATCGAACGGCCCAGCCAGTAGGTCCAGGTCGACTCATTGCGCGCGGACTCGCTCATGCGCTCGATCGATGATCGCACTGTGGCCCAATCGCCGGCTCGCAATCCGGCCCGCGCCATCCAGGCCAGGGTTTCGTCGGAGGGCCGTGCGGTGCGGGCCTCGCGGGCCCATGCTGCCGATTCGGGGGCGAGCTTGCGCATGCCGGCCGCAGCGATCTGCGACCAGCAAAAGGCCCGCTCGGCCGGGCGCAGCTTCGCGCCAGCACTGGCCATGCGATCGGCAGCGGCAGAGGGATCGGTGCGGGCCATCAGGCCCAGCCCGATGAAGGTCAACTCGCGCGAAGCCGAGCCATCCAGCACCGAAGCCGGCCGGGCAAGCACCTGTTCGAGCTGACGGCTGTCGAGACTCGGCACGGCGAGCAAAGCGGCGCGGCGCACGGCGGACGTGGAGCCCGATTCAATCGCCATCTCCAGCCGCTGCCATAGGTCTGCGGCACTGGCCTGGCCGCTGGACGCCAGAGACTCGAGCAGGCCGTTACAGGCTTCCCCCAGATCGCGAGTCTGCATGATCGACTCGCGCGCTTCGGCCATGGCCGGCTCGCCGCGGGCGAGTCGGGCGCGCAAGGCGTAGCAGCGAGGCGCCGCTTCATCGCGCAGCAGCCAGCCCTGATAGATGGCGTCATAGCCGGCCCAGGCTTCCCGGCGACCCAAAGCGAGCATCCAGTCGCGTCGGGCCAGATCGCCCATGATCGTGCCGCTGTTCAGGGCGACGAAGGCCTTGGCTTCAGCGTCAGCCGCAGCTGCTGCGTCGGCTGGCGAGCCTGCCCGGATGTCGGCCAGCTGCAAGCGCACACGCCAGTAGTCGATGTAGATCCGAAGCGGATGGGAGGGGTCGACCTGAGCAGCCGCCTGCTCAAAGCGCGATGCATCCGGCTTCAGTACCGCATTGCGTGCCGCGATGAAGGCCTCATCGGATGAGGCGAACTCGGCGCGCGGCGCAGCATTGCGCCCGGCTTTGCCCTGAGCATGTGCCGGTTCGGGGCTGAATGAGAAGACAGCCAGACCGATGAGGCATGCGATGACCAGACCCGGCAGGCCGGACGGCATTACGATGGCGAAGCGAGCGCCTGCGGGCGTGACGATCATCGAGGATAAAGAGGGTCTGTGAGCCGCGGCACACCGTCCGCTGGCAATCTGTATACGAAGATGAACATCAACGACTCGTCGAGAATAGCATGTGATCCAGCGTCGCCGCAGGCACGGTCACAGCGCCGGGCCGCCCTGATTGCGCAGCGCCAGGCGAGGTCGGCATCGCGCAGCGACACGCAGATTTCGGCCTTGTTCAACCATCTGCGCGACGCGGTGGGCGAGGTGCGCGGCAAGACCCTCGGGCTGTACTGGCCGGTGCGGGGTGAGCCACCGCTGGGTGCGCTCCCGTCGCAGTGGCAGGCGCAGGGAGCCCAGCTTGCCCTGCCAGTGGTTGACGGACCCGGGCAGGCCTTGCGCTTCGTGCAATGGCGGGTGGACGCGCCCACCGTGCCGGGTGCTTACGGCATCCCGCGACCGGCCTGCGACCTTGCGGCCCGCCCCGATCTGCTGCTCGTGCCCTGCCTGGGCTTCGATTTACGCGGGTATCGATTGGGCTATGGCGGCGGTTTTTACGACCGCACTCTGGCGGCGCTGGCCGCGCAGGCCGGTGGCAAACCGATCGCCCTGGGGGTGGCCTGGGATGAAGGCCTGCTCGACGACTTCGAGCCATTGCCCACTGACATCGCACTGGACGCCGTGGTCACGCCTTCAGGCCTGACGGTCCCCGGGCAAGCCGGCCAGTCGCTTCAGGCCAGACCGGGATCGGTGGCGTAGAAGTCGCGAAGGGCGATGCCGAAAGAACCCACCGGCAGTCCCGAGACGATCCGATGCTGCTCCTCGACAGTGCGTCCCGGGCGCGACACAGTGCGGGTGACCGGACGCTCGAGCAGGGTCTTGTCGGGCCAGGTCAGGACCAGCACGCTGGTCTGACTGGATGTGTCTCGAGCCTGTGTGGCCACCACCGCGACTTCGCCGCTTCCGAGTTCGACCAGACTGCCCACCGGAAACATGCTCACCGCCTGCACGAACTGCTCGACCAGCGTCTCATCGAAGGAGCTGCCCGCCCATTCGCACAGGTTCATCAGTGCGTCCTGCGCTGACGAGGCTTCGGCATAGGGGCGCGGGGTGATCAATGCGGCAAAACTGTCTGCAATGGCAGCCATGCGGCCATACAGGCTGATGGCATCGGCCACCAGCCCGCCCGGGTAGCCGCTGCCGTCAAGCCGTTCATGGTGCTGGGCAATGCCCAGCTGAACGCTGTCGGGCAGCGCCTCGCAATGGCCGATGATTTCCAGACCCAGGCGCACATGTTCCTTGACCTGCTGGAATTCCTCCGCCGTGAGCATGCCTGGCTTCTCCAGCAGGGTCCGCGACACCCGCACCTTGCCGATATCAGCCAGCATGCCAATGAGAGCGAGTTCGGCGAGGTGTCGTCTGGGCAGCCCCAGGTGTCTGCCCAGCACCACCAGATACAGCGCCACTTTTACGCCGTGGTTGGCCGGATTGAAGTCGACATCGCGCAGCCGACCCACCCAGATGAGTGCATCAGGGTTGTCGATGATGCTGTCGACCAGTGCATACGCGCCGGTCGTGACCTCGCCCAGATCAATCCGGGCGCCGGCGCGAATGCCCGCCAGCAGGCTGGCCAGTGCCGCCTCGGCGAATTCGAAGGCACGCCGTGCCCGGGGCAGTTCGGCGCCGAATGCCCGCACATCGCGGTAGACGGTGGCCTGCACGTCGACTGGCAACAGGCCACGTCGAGCATGCGGGGCGGTGCCCGGGTCGGCATGACGGCCACCGACCAGGCTGAGTGGGCCGGCCATCCAGATGGCGATGCGGCCCAGCACGCCCTGGGAACCGGCCGGCGGCGCGGTCTCGCGGGCGAACTGCCGAAAGCGCTGTCGGGTGGCTGCGCTGATGCGGATGTCGGCCCGGGCCGGATAGCGTTGCCCGGGTGGGGGCAGCTTGGCAGCCGCCGCAGGCGCTGGGCGCTGAACCGCCTGGGCCGCCTCCTGGCTGGAGCGATCGAGATCGACATAGGCATGGCTGCAGTTGCGTTGCAGCGCCTGCAACTCGGCTTCGCTGTCGATCAGGAAACCCTGCAGCAGAAACGGCGTATCGAGCCAGGGGCGGTCGAGTTCGACGACATACAGACCGATGACCAGCGATTCGACCGGTACGACCAGGCGCTGTCGGTTGACCAGCCGCAGGGCGGCTGATGCCTCATGGGTCGATCTGGAATCACTCGGCTGCAAGTCTCAACACTCCTGGTCTGGGGTGTCAGCCTTGTCTGCAAAGCCTTTTACCCGTTTGGACGAGCGTCGATCTTAGCCATCGCCAGCGCCTGGGCGGCACATCGAAGCGCCAGGCGGCAGGCGGATTTACCGGCGATCCGATGGGCGGACACAGCTTATCCGCGAGCGGTGTTCAGGAATTGGGCGGCGCGCCTGCGGGGTGTACCGATTGCCACAGGGCGATGCTCGGGCCCGGCTGATTGAGCGTGTAGAAATGCAGCCCGGGCACCCCGGATTCGATCAGTCGGGCGCACATCGCACTCACCACATCATGGCCGAAGGCCTTCAGCGACGCGGTGTCATCGGCGAAGGCAGCCAGCCGCAAGCGGATCCACCTGGGGATTTCAGCACCGCAGGCGTCGGAAAACCTCGCCAGCTGGGTGAAGTTGGTGATCGGCATGATGCCCGGCACGATCGGGATCGACACGCCACGTGCGCGCGCGGCATCGACGAAGCGAAAGTAGGCATCCGCATTGAAGAAGTACTGGGTGATTGCGGCGTCAGCGCCGGCTGCGACCTTGGTGACGAAGGCATCGAGGTCAGACTGAGGTGAACTCGCCTGCGGATGCGTCTCGGGATAGGCGGCGACCTCGATATGAAACCAGTCGCCGGTGCGCTCGCGCACGAAGGCCACCAGGTCGCTGGCATAGCGGAATTCTCCGGCGTCGACCATGCCCGAGGGCAGGTCACCGCGCAGGGCCACCAGACGGCGGATGCCCTTGGCGCGCCATTGGTCGAGCAGCTCGCCCACGCCTTCGCGGGTGGCCCCAACGCACGACAGGTGCGGTGCGACCGCATGGCCTTCGGCGGCGATTTCATCGACCACGCCCAGGGTCTTGTCGCGGGTGGCCCCGCCCGCCCCATAGGTCACGCTGAAAAACTCCGGCTTGAGCGCGGCCAGCTGGCGGCGCGTCTCACGCAATTTGTTCAGACCTTCGGGGGTATTGGGCGGAAAGAATTCGAAGCTGGCCAGTGCGGCCTGCGGTGTGCTGTGGGGGTTCATGCAGTGATCCGGTTCGGGCGCGACCCGGCTGTCGCGGTGCGCGCATGGAGGAAAAATTCCCGGTTGCCGTCGGTGCCGGGCACCGCGCTGTCGACGATGCCCTGCACCGTCCAACCGAGCGATGTGCAGGCGCGGGCCACCGCATCGACGGCTTCGCGAGCACGGCTGGCATCGGTGACGATGCCGCGTCGATCGAGTGCGGCCGCACCGAGCTCGAATTGCGGCTTGACCAGCAGCAGCGCAGTGGCATCGGGCGCCAGCAGGGCGTCAATCGCGGACACGACCTTGGTGAGCGAGATGAACGACAGATCGGCCACCGCCATCGCACAGCCGCCGGGCGGCGCGTGTGGCACGCGTGCAAGCAGTTCGGTGCGGTTCATGTCGCGCAGGTTGGTGCGTTCCAGACAGGTGATGCGCGGATCCAATCGCAAACGCTCGTGCAGCTGGCCATGTCCCACTTCGATCCCGATGACCTGCGAAGCGCCCGCCTGCAGCAGGCAATCAGCAAAGCCGCCGGTCGACATGCCCAGATCGAGCACGGTCAGTCCGCGTGGATCGATGCCGGCATCGCGCAGCGCGTGTTCCAGCTTGGCACCCGCCCGCGAGACATATCGGGTCTCATCGGAGGGGCCGACCCAGAGTTCGTCGAACTCGCTGACCTGCTGCGAGGGCCGATCGATGCGCACACCCGGCGCGATACGAACCGCGCCATCGGCGATCAGGCGTTGTGCCGCGGTGCGCGAGGGCGCAAGCCCCCGCGCGACCAGAGCCTGATCGACGCGACTCATGTCGCCGGGTCGGCGGCGGCCTCAGTAGCGGTAGGTGTCGGGCTTGTAGGGGCCGACGACGTCCACACCAATGTAGGCTGCCTGCTCGCTGGAGAGCTCGGTGAGCTGGGCGCCCAGCTTCTTCAGGTGCAGGCGAGCGACTTTTTCGTCCAGGTGCTTGGGCAGCACATAGACCTTGCCCGACTCGTAGCGCTCCTTGAATTGCCAGAGTTCGATCTGCGCGATGGTCTGGTTGGCAAACGACGAGCTCATCACGAACGACGGATGGCCGGTGCCGCAACCCAGGTTCACCAGGCGTCCTTCGGCCAGCAGGATGATGCGCTTGCCATCGGGGAAGATCACATGGTCGACCTGCGGCTTGATGTTCTCCCAGGTGCACTGCTTGAGCGAGGCGACATCGATTTCATTGTCGAAGTGGCCGATGTTGCACACAATTGCCTGGTCCTTCATCGCCTTCATGTGCTCGAAGGTGATGACGTTCTTGTTGCCGGTGGCCGAGACGAAAATGTCGGCCTTGTCGGCGGCATATTCCATCGTGACCACGCGATAGCCTTCCATTGCGGCCTGCAGCGCGCAGATCGGGTCGCACTCGGTGACCCACACCTGAGCGGACAAGGCACGCAGTGCCTGGGCGCTGCCCTTGCCGACGTCGCCATAGCCGGCCACCACGGCCACCTTGCCGGCGATCATCACATCGGTTGCGCGCTTGATGGCGTCGACCAGCGACTCGCGGCAGCCATACAGGTTGTCGAACTTGCTCTTGGTGACCGAGTCATTGACGTTGATGGCACGGAAGGCGAGCTCGCCCTTTTCGGACATCTGATACAGGCGATGTACGCCGGTGGTGGTTTCTTCGGTGACACCGACCACGGCCTTGAGGTTGCGCTCGTAAAAGCCCGGGTCTTTAGCCAGCTGCTTGCGAATGGCGTTGAACAGGCACACCTCTTCTTCACTGCCCGGGTTGTTCAGCAGCGAGGCGTCTTTCGCGGCCTTGGTGCCCAGATGCAGCAGCAGCGTGGCATCGCCGCCGTCGTCAAGGATCATGTTCGAGGGCTGGCCATCGGCCCACTCGAAGATGCGATGGGTGTAGTCCCAGTATTCGTCCAGGGTCTCGCCCTTGTAGGCGAACACCGGAATGCCTGCGGCGGCGATGGCGGCTGCGGCATGGTCCTGGGTCGAGAAGATGTTGCACGAGGCCCAGCGCACCTGAGCGCCCAGTGCGGCCAGGGTTTCGATCAGGACTGCGGTCTGGATGGTCATGTGCAGCGAGCCGGTGATGCGTGCGCCCTTGAGGGGCTGCGAGGCGGCGAATTCCTCGCGGATGGCCATCAGGCCAGGCATCTCGGTCTCGGCGATGCGGATTTCCTTGCGACCGAATTCGGCCTGCGAAAGATCGGCGACATGGAAGTCGTTGAAAACTGCGGGTTTGAGGACGGCACTCATCGTGTTTCGCTCCAGGGCAATGGCGCACCGGTGACCGGTGCAGGTTGACGGGGGGCGAGCGCGGTGTCGATCCGGGATGATCGCCACGATGGACGGCCCGGAAAAACAAAACGCCCGCAATCGACGGAAAGTCGGTTGCGAGCGCAGTTGTGATTGCTGAGCCTGGCCTGTCAGGAGGGGATCGACAGGTCGCAGCGCTCCTCAGCGAGGCGGAGTATAGGCGAGTCGGGACGGTTGATGGAAGCCATCCCGACCAGCGGGGTGGGTCATACCCCGGCGGCAGCCTTCAATGCAGCGGCCTTGTTGGTCTTCTCCCAGGAGAATTCCGGCTCCTCGCGGCCGAAGTGGCCATACGCTGCAGTCTTTTGATAGACCGGGCGCAGCAGATCGAGCATCTGCACGATGCCCTTGGGCCGCAGGTCGAAGTGGGTATTGACCAGCTCGGCCAGCCGCTCGTCGGACACCTTGCCGGTGCCATCGGTGGTGACCATGACCGAGGTCGGCTTGGCCACGCCGATGGCATAGCTGATCTGCACCAGGCATTTGCTGGCCAGACCGGCAGCGACAATGTTCTTGGCCACATAACGCGCGGCATAGGCGGCCGAGCGGTCGACCTTGGAGGGGTCCTTGCCGGAGAAGGCACCGCCGCCATGAGGCGCTGCACCGCCGTAGGTATCGACGATGATCTTGCGACCGGTCAGGCCGCAATCACCCTGTGGGCCGCCGATGACGAAGCGACCGGTGGGGTTGATGAGATAGCGGATATCGCCCTTGATGAGTTCACTCGGAATGACCGGCTTGACGATCTCCTCGATCACCGCCTCGGTCAGCTGGGCATGGCCAATGTCAGGCGCATGCTGGGTGGACAGCACCACGGTGTCCACCGAGTGCGGCTTGCCGTCGACATAGCGCAGGGTGACCTGCGACTTGGCATCCGGGCGCAGCCAGGGCAGGCGACCGTCGCGACGCAGGTCGGACTGGCGCTCGACCAGTCGGTGGGCGTAGTAGATGGCAGCCGGCATCAGCACCGGGGTTTCATCGCAGGCATAGCCGAACATCAGGCCCTGGTCGCCGGCGCCCTGGTCCAGATCGAGGCCGCGGCCTTCGTCGACGCCCTGCGCGATGTCCTGGCTTTGCTTGTCATAGGCCACCAGCACCGCGCAGCCTTTGTAGTCGATGCCGTATTCGGTGTTGTCGTAGCCGATGCGCTTGATCGTGTCGCGGGCGACTTCGATGTAATCGACGTGAGCGCCGGTGGTGATTTCACCGGCCAGCACGACCAGTCCGGTGTTGACCAGTGTCTCGGCGGCGACACGTGAATATTTGTCCTGAGCAAAGATCGCGTCCAGAATCGCATCGGAAATCTGGTCGGCGACCTTGTCGGGATGCCCCTCCGAGACGGATTCGGATGTGAAGAGATAGTCCTTGGCCATGTGCTGCTCCGTGAAGTGGTATGTGTGCAAGGCGGGTGACGCGATGCCCTCTTCGACCGAAGCGGCACGCTTTAGCAGAATTTGTAAGCCGCCCTGCAAGTTGTCCCATTAACTCGGCGGATCTTGGGATTATAGCCATAGCGGGCTCGGGCGACGGATCGATTCC